>JBKOZW010000103.1:0-10705 GCA_046726095.1 Actinomycetota bacterium | reverse complement strand
GATCGCGCTCGGCAAGAACCTGATCGTCGCGTACATGCCGTGGGAGGGCCACAACTACGAGGACGCGATCATCATCTCGGAGCGTCTCGTGAAGGATGACGTGCTGACGTCGATCCACATCGAGGAGCACGAGGTCGACGCGCGCGACACCAAGCTCGGTGCCGAGGAGATCACGCGCGACATCCCCAACGTTTCCGAGGAGATCCTCAAGGACCTCGACGAGCGAGGGATCGTCCGGATCGGCGCCGAGGTCAACCCCGGTGACTACCTGGTCGGCAAGGTCACGCCCAAGGGCGAGACCGAGCTGACGCCGGAAGAGCGGCTCCTGCGCGCGATCTTCGGCGAGAAGGCGCGCGAGGTGCGCGACACGTCGCTCAAGGTCCCCCACGGGGAGTCGGGCAAGGTGATCGGTGTCCGCGTCTTCAGCCGCGACGACGGTGACGAGCTCTCGCCGGGGGTCAACCAGCTGGTCCGCGTGTACGTCGCGCAGAAGCGGAAGATCTCCGACGGGGACAAGCTCGCCGGCCGCCACGGCAACAAGGGCGTCATCTCGACGATCCTGTCTGAGGAGGACATGCCGTTCCTCGAGGACGGAACGCCGGTCGACATCATCCTGAACCCCCTCGGCGTGCCGTCGCGGATGAACCTCGGGCAGGTGCTCGAGGCGCATCTCGGCTGGGCCGCCCGCAACGGGTTCCAGAAGGCGGGCACCGACTTCCAGGGGCCGGTCCACGTCGCGACGCCGGTGTTCGACGGCGCCCGCGAGAACGAGATCCTCGAGGCACTGGCTTCCACGCATCCCAACCGGGACGGGATCCGGCAGGTCGACGAGGTCGGCAAGGCTCGGTTGTTCGACGGGCGCTCCGGCGAGCCGTACGAGGAGCCGGTCACGGTCGGCGTCGCGTACATCCTGAAGCTCCTGCACCTGGTGGACGACAAGATCCACGCCCGCTCGACGGGGCCCTACTCGATGATCACCCAGCAGCCGCTGGGCGGGAAGGCGCAGTTCGGCGGCCAGCGGTTCGGCGAGATGGAGGTCTGGGCGCTGGAGGCGTACGGGGCCGCCTACGCGCTCCAGGAGCTGCTCACGATCAAGTCTGACGACGTCCTCGGTCGCGTCAAGGTGTACGAGGCGATCGTGAAGGGCGAGAACATCCCCGAGCCGGGGATCCCGGAGTCCTTCAAGGTCCTGATCAAGGAGATGCAGTCCCTCTGCCTGAACGTCGAGGTCCGATCGGCGGCGGGAGAGGAGATCGAGCTCCGCGAGACGGACGAAGACGTGTTCCGGGCCGCCGAAGAGCTGGGCATCGACCTGAGCCGCCGCGAGCCCGCGGGGGCGGACTTCGAGTGAGCGCCCGGAATAGCGCAGCGTTGCACCTGGTGACGAGCGAGCCACGCCCGACAGGGCAAAGGAGGCGAGCTTCTAAGTGCTGGACGTGAACTTCTTCGACGAGCTTCGGATCGCCCTGGCCACGGCGGATCAGATCCGCGCCTGGTCCAACGGCGAGGTCAAGAAGCCCGAAACGATCAACTACCGAACCCTGAAGCCGGAGAAGGACGGGCTGTTCTGCGAGCGGATCTTCGGTCCGACGCGGGACTGGGAGTGCCACTGCGGCAAGTACAAGCGTGTCCGCTTCAAGGGCATCATCTGCGAGCGCTGCGGCGTCGAGATCACCCGCTCCAAGGTCCGTCGTGACCGCATGGGGCACATCGAGCTCGCGGCGCCGGTCACGCACATCTGGTACTTCAAGGGCGTTCCCTCACGGCTGGGCTACCTGCTCGACCTCGCCCCCAAGGACCTCGAACGGATCATCTACTTCGCCGCGTACGTGATCACGCGCGTCGACGAGGACCGCCGGCACAAGGATCTCCCCGAGATCGAAGCCGAGATGGAGGCCGAGAAGCGGGACATCGAAGCCGAGCGCGACGACGACGTCAAGAAGCGTCTCGCCGAGCTCGAGGACCGTCTCAAGGAGCTCGAGGCCGAAGGCGCCAAGGGCGCCCAGCTCTCCGCGGCCAAGCGCGAAGCGCAGCGCGACGTGGAGCGGATCCACGAGGCGGCCGGCCGCGACGCTCAGCACCTCGACGACGTCCTGACCGCGTTCAAGGGTCTCCGCGTGAAGCAGTTGGTTGCCGACGACAACGTCTACCGGTCCCTCCGGGAGCGGTTCGGCGACTACTTCGACGGCGGCATGGGCGCCGAGTCGATCAAACGCCTCCTGGCGGACATGGACACGGAAGCAGAGGCCGAGTCGCTCAAGGACCAGATCGAGAACGGCAAGGGGACGCGGCGACTCAAGGCGATCAAGCGCCTCAAGGTTGCGTCCAACTTCGCGGACGGGAGGTCCAATCCGCTCGGGATGGTGCTGGACGCGATCCCGGTGATCCCGCCGGATCTGCGCCCGATGGTACAGCTCGATGGCGGCCGGTTCGCCACGTCGGACCTCAACGACCTGTACCGGCGCGTGATCAACCGGAACAACCGCCTCAAGCGGCTGCTTGACCTGCAGGCGCCGGAGATCATCGTCAACAACGAGAAGCGGATGCTCCAGGAGGCCGTCGACGCCCTGTTCGACAACGGGCGGCGGGGCCGTCCCGTCACGGGGCCGGGCAACCGCCCGCTGAAGTCGCTCTCGGACATGCTCAAGGGCAAGCAGGGCCGTTTCCGTCAGAACCTGCTCGGCAAGCGCGTCGACTACTCGGGTCGCTCGGTGATCGTGGTCGGTCCTGAGCTCCGGCTGCACCAGTGCGGCCTGCCCAAGCAGATGGCGCTCGAGCTCTTCAAGCCGTTCGTGATGAAGCGGCTGGTCGACCAGGCGCTCGCGCAGAACATCAAGTCCGCCAAGCGGATGGTCGAGCGTGCGCGCCCGCAGGTGTGGGATGTGCTCGAAGAGGTGATCCGCGAGCACCCGGTCCTCCTGAACCGGGCGCCAACGCTCCACCGGCTGGGCATCCAGGCGTTCGAGCCCGTGCTCGTCGAGGGCAAGGCGATCAAGATTCACCCGCTCGTGTGCACCGCGTTCAACGCGGACTTCGACGGAGACCAGATGGCGGTGCACGTGCCGCTCTCCGCGGAGGCGCAGGCCGAGGCGCGGATCCTGATGCTGTCGACCAACAACATCCTGTCGCCCGCCCATGGGCGGCCGATCGCCACGCCGACCCAGGACATGGTGCTCGGGCTGTACTACCTCTCGCTCGCACAGAACGAGGACCGTAAGGACGAAGACATCCCGGCGTTCGGCTCTCTGGCAGAGGCCTTGCTCGCGCTGGATCGGGGCCATTCGCTGCACGACCCTGTCCGGATCCGTCTGGTCGGCAAGACGCTCCCTGCCGAGATGCTGCCGGAGGGGTACGACCCCGAGGCGGAGGAGTGGAAGGGACGCTCACCGGTCGTCCGCACGACGATCGGCCGGGCCCTCATCAACTCGGCGTTCCCCGACGACTTCGAGTTCCGCAACCACCCGGTGCTCAAGGCCGATGTGGCGCGGCTCGTTGACGAGGTGGTCCACCGGTACGATCGCGCAGAGGTTGAGCGCGTGCTCGACGACCTGAAGAACCTCGGGTTCCACTACGCGACCCGGGCGGGTGTGACCCTCGGCATCGAGGACGTCACCACGCCCCCCGCGAAGGCGGGGATCCTGGACGATCACGAGAAGCGCGCCCAGAAGGTCGAGCAGCAGTACCGCAAGGGGATCATCACCGACGATGAGCGTCGGCAAGAGCTGATCGAGATCTGGACCCAGGCGACGGACGAGGTGAAGGAGGCCATGGAGGCCCAGTTCACCCCGACGAACCCGATCTACATGATGGCCAACTCGGGAGCTCGCGGGAACATCATGCAGATCCGTCAGCTCGCGGGGATGCGGGGGCTGGTCGCCAACCCGAAGGGTGAGATCATCCCTCGGCCGATCAAGGCCAACTTCCGCGAGGGGCTGACCGTGCTCGAGTACTTCATTTCGACCCACGGCGCGCGGAAGGGACTCGCCGACACGGCCCTGCGGACGGCGGACTCGGGCTACCTCACCCGGCGCCTGGTGGACGTCGCCCAGGAGGTGATCGTCCGCGAGGAGGATTGCGCGACCGATCGTTCGATCCCCGTGATCGTCAACGTGCGTCGGCCGGACGGGACGTTCGTGAAGCACGCGCACGTCGACACGTCCCTGTTCGGCCGGGTCCTCGCCGAGGACGTCAAGGCCGACGGCAAGAAGGTGGCCAAGGCCGGCGAACAGCTCACCGACGAGGTCGCCGAGGCGGTCATCGCTTCCGGCGTCGAGATCGTACGGGTGCGCTCCGTGACCACGTGTGAGGCGGAGGTCGGCGTGTGCGCCATGTGCTACGGCCGGTCCCTCGCCTCGGGTCGTCTCGTGGACATCGGTGAGGCGGTCGGGATCATCGCTGCCCAGTCGATCGGCGAGCCGGGAACGCAGCTCACCATGCGGACGTTCCACACCGGCGGCGTGGCTGGCGAGGACATCACCCACGGTCTGCCGCGCGTCCAGGAGCTCTTCGAGGCTCGCAAGCCCAAGGGCGAGGCGCAGATCACCGAGCTCGCGGGCGAGGTGCAGATCGAGGACGACGACGAGAAGCACGTGCGGCGGATCCGCGTCACGTCGGACGACGGCGACATGGTCGAGTACCCGGTGTCGTTCCGGGCCCGGCTCACGGTCGTGACCGGAGACGCGGTGCAGGTGGGTCAGCAGCTGACCGAGGGCTCGGTGAACCCGCACGAGATCCTCCGGGTCAAGGGCGTCCTGGCGCTGCAGCAGCACCTGGTGGACGAGGTCCAGCAGGTCTATCGCTCGCAGGGCGTGACGATCCACGACAAGCACATCGAGCTGATCGCGCGACAGATGCTGCGCAAGGTGCACATCATCGAGCCGGGTGACACCGACTTCCTGCCCGGAGACCTCGTGAACCGCCGGCTGTTCGAGGACCGGAACGCGGAGGTCGTCGAGAACGGCGGCGTGCCGGCATCGGCTCGCCCCGTGCTCCTCGGGATCACGAAGGCGTCGCTCGCGACGGACTCGTGGCTGTCGGCCGCGTCGTTCCAGGAGACGACCCGTGTCCTGACGGACGCGGCGATCCAGGGCAAGTCGGATCCGTTGCTCGGCCTCAAGGAGAACGTGATCATCGGCAAGCTGATCCCGGCTGGGACGGGCATGAACCGATACCGCAACGTGCAGGTCCGGATCAAGCCCGAGGCCATCCCCGAGTACTGGCTGCAGCGCCAGCGCGAGATGGCCGAGGCAGCGGCCGTCGAGAGCGGCGAACCGGCGCTCGTGGGCATCACCCGCGAGGAAGCGGAGCGGATGCTCGGCGGGTCCGCCGCCTCCAGCGACGAGGACTGACGTCTCCCGCGGCGTCACCCGCGAGGGTGGCACGGCGAGCGGAGGGCGCCTCCCAGAGGGAGGCGCCCTCCGCGTCGTCAGGGGCGCTCACCCTCGGGCGATCCGCACGAGCTCGGCGTGGACGGCCGGCGACCCCGCCAGGATGTTGCCCGCCAGGTAGCCGGGACCGCCCTCCCAGTCGGTGACCGACCCGCCGGCCTCGTCGATCAGCAGGGCGCCGGCAGCGACGTCCCACGGAGCGAGTCCGAGCTCGAAGAAGCCCTCGAACACGCCGCACGCGACCCACGCCAGGTCGAGGGCGGCTGCGCCCGGCCGCCGGATATCCTCGAATGTCCGCAGCGCCCGCTCGAGCGCGGCCAGGTGGCGAGGGATACGCTCCTTGTGACGGAACGGGAACCCGGTCGCAACGACGGCCTGGGCACCGGGCCGGTCGCTCACATGGCAGGGGACCGTTCCCGTCTCTCGCTCCCATGCGGCGCCGGCGCCCTGCGCGCCGTGCCAGACGTCGCCCTGGAACGGCGCGTGCACGGCGCCGGCCAGGACGGTCTCGTCGGCGACGAGCGCCACCGAGACCCCCACCACCCAGAAACCGTGGAGGAAGTTCGTCGTTCCGTCGAGGGGATCGACCACCCACCGGACGCCGCTCCCCGCTCCTCCGAGCTCCTCGCCCTGGATCGGGACGTCCGGTGTTGCCGATCGGAGGAACCGCGCGATGGCTCGCTCGCTCGCGACGTCCACTTCGGTCACCCAGTCGCCGGGAAGGCCCTTGGCGGCGCCGACGGGGCGGGCGCCGGAGCGGACGACCTCCCCTCCGAGGAGGGCTGCCCGGCGTGCCAAGGCTCGCATCTCCTGGGGATCCTGTGGCATGGTCGGGCACGCTAACAGGCGTGGTTGACGTCCCGGGGAGTAGGTCGTTAGCCTTGCTGGTCGCGCCTCGGCCAGGCGAGCCGGCCGAGCGTGCTTACGAACAACCGGAACCTCGCTCCAATGGCGTGTGCGTCCCGGGTCGGCTCGCGGGCCGCGGTTCCCCCGGCTCCGGTGTTTGACAACGACAGAGTGCAGACGAGAGGACCATGCCCACGATCCAACAGCTCGTGCGGAAGGGTCGCGAGACCCCGAAGAAGAAGAACAAAGCCCCCGCGCTGAGGTCGAACCCTCAGAGGCGCGGCGTCTGCACCCGTGTCTGGACCATCACCCCACGCAAGCCCAACTCCGCCCTGCGAAAGGTGGCGCGCGTGCGCTTGACCACGGGCATCGAGGTCACGTGCTACATCCCCGGCGAGGGACACAACCTCCAAGAGCACTCGATCGTGCTCGTGCATGGAGGGGGTCCGAAGGACCTCGGTGGGGTCCGCTACTCGATCGTGCGCGGCACGCTCGACACGGCCGGTGTCAAGAACCGGAAGCAGGCGCGTTCGCGGTACGGCGCCAAGAAGGGCGGCGAGTAGGCATGCCCAGGAAAGGTCCGGCCGCGCGACGGGCGATCCAACCGGATCCCGTCTACCAGAACCCGTTGGTCACCCAGCTGATCAACCGGGTCCTCCTGAACGGGAAGAAGACGGTGGCGGAGCACATCGTCTACGACGCGCTCGAGCAGATCAGCCAGAAGACGGCGAACGACCCGGTGATCACGCTCAAGCGCGCGGTCGAGAACGTGCGGCCGCTGCTGGAGGTCAAGTCGCGCCGGGTCGGAGGCGCTTCGTACCAGGTCCCGATCGAAGTCAAGCCGCAGCGCGGAACGACGCTGGCGATGCGATGGCTCGTCAACTTCAGCCGCGCGCGGAGGGAGAACTCCATGTCCGAGCGCCTGGTGGCCGAGATCATGGACGCCGCGAGCGGCGCCGGCGCGTCGGTCAAGCGACGCGAGGACATGCACAAGATGGCCGAGGCCAACAGGGCCTTCGCGCACTACCGCTGGTGATGGAAGGGAACGTCGAGGCCCGCCCTTCGGGGCGGGTTTCCGCTGACGGGGGGTCGAGCTGATGGCGACGACTCCCGCGGAGATGTTGCACGTGGCGACGACCGAACAGGACGTCAAGAAGGGCGGCAAGGGGCTCGCGATCCGCGAGTACCCGCTGGCTCGCACGCGCAACATCGGGATCATGGCGCACATCGACGCCGGCAAGACCACGACGACGGAGCGGATCCTCTACTACACGGGCCGCGCCTACAAGATCGGCGAGGTCCACGAGGGCACCGCCGTCATGGACTGGATGGCCCAGGAACGCGAACGCGGCATCACGATCACCTCCGCCGCAACTACCTGCCAGTGGAAGGGCCATTGGATCAACATCATCGACACGCCCGGCCACGTGGACTTCACCGTCGAGGTCGAGCGTTCGCTGCGTGTCCTCGACGGCGCGGTGGCCGTGTTCGATTCGGTCGCCGGCGTCGAACCACAGTCCGAGACCGTCTGGCGCCAGGCCGACCGCTATCGGGTGCCCCGCATCGCCTTCGTGAACAAGATGGACCGCACCGGAGCCGACTTCGAGCGGACGGTCGGCATGATGGTCGACCGACTCAACGCCAACCCGCTCGTCCTGCAGCTCCCGTGGGGGACGGAATCCGACTTCCGCGGGTGCATCGACCTCGTCCAGATGAACGCCCACTACTGGGACGGCGACATGGGCGAGGAGTGGAAGGACACCGAGATCCCGGACGCGTACCTGGATGCCGCGCAGGCAGCCCGGCACGAGCTCTTCGAGAAGCTGGCCGACCACGACGAGTCCCTGTTCGAGAAGTTCGTGCACGAGCAGGAGCCGACCGTCGAGGAACTGAAGCGCGCGATCCGCGCCGCGACGCTGCAGGGGCTCGGCGTGCCCGTGCTCTGCGGATCTGCCTTCAAGAACAAGGGCGTCCAGCTGCTGCTCGATGCGATCGTCGATTTCCTCCCGAGCCCGGTCGATGTGCCCCCCGTCGAGGGGCATCTCCCGTTCAGGGAGAGCGACCACGTCGAGCGCAAGCCCGACGATGCCGAACCGTTCTCGGCGCTCGCGTTCAAGATCATGTCCGACCCGTACGTCGGTCGCCTCACTTACCTCCGTGTCTACTCGGGAGTCCTGCACAGCGGCTCGCACGTGCTCAACAGCACCAAGGACCGTAAGGAGCGGATCGGCCGGATCCTCCAGATGCACGCGAACCACCGGGAGGATATGGACGCGGCCTACACGGGCGACATCGTGGCCGTCGTGGGCCTCAAGCACTCCACGACGGGCGATACGATCTGCGACGCCGATCATCCGGTCGTCCTCGAGCAGATCAGCTTCCCGACGCCCGTGATCAGCGTGGCCGTCGAGCCCAAGACGAAGGCCGATCAGGACAAGCTCGGCGGCGGGTTGGGCAAGCTCGCCGACGAGGACCCGACCTTCGTGGTCCGCTTCGACGAGGAGACCGGGCAGACCGTGATCTCCGGGATGGGTGAGTTGCACCTGGACATCATCGTCGACCGGCTCCGGAGGGAGTTCAACGTCGACGCGAACGTCGGCAAGCCGCAGGTCGCCTACCGCGAGACGATCACGAAACCGGTGCACAAGGTGGACATGCGGTTCGTCCGGCAGACTGGCGGTCGCGGCCAGTACGGTCACGTGGTGATCGACCTGGAGCCGACCGGCCCGGGCGGTGGCTACGAGTTCATCAACAAGATCACCGGCGGCGCGATCCCTCGCGAGTACATCCCGGCGGTCGACCAGGGGATCCAGGAGGCGATGGACAACGGCGTGTTGGCCGGATACCCCCTGGTGGATCTCCGTGCCACGTTGATCGACGGGACCTACCACGAGGTCGACTCGTCGGAGATGGCGTTCAAGATCGCGGGGTCGATGGCGCTCAAGGACGCGGCCAAGAAGGCGTCGCCGGCGCTGCTGGAGCCCGTGATGGAGTTCGAGGTCACCACGCCGGAGGAGTTCCTCGGAGAGGTGATGGGCGACGTCACCGCCCGCCGCGGCCGGATCGAGAACATCGACGATCGCGCCGGGCAGAAGATCGTGCGCGTCGTCGTTCCGCTCGCGGAGCTGTTCGGGTACGCGACCGACCTCCGATCCAGGACGCAGGGGCGCGCCGCACACAGCCCGATGCAGCTCCACGCGTACAACGAGGTTCCGTCGCAGATCGCCAAGGAGATCATCGCCCGGGTGACCGGCGAGTAGAGCCAAGGACCGGAGAAGGGACGCAGCAGATGGGCAAGCAGAAGTTCGAGCGCACCAAGCCCCACGTGAACATCGGCACGATCGGGCACATCGACCACGGCAAGACCACCCTCACGGCCGCGATCACGAAGCGCCAGGCCGAGAAGGGCCTGGCGGACTTCACGCCGTTCGACCAGATCGACAAGGCCCCCGAAGAGCGCGAGCGCGGGATCACGATCGCGATCGCCCACGTCGAGTACCAGACCGACGCCCGCCACTACGCCCACGTGGACTGCCCCGGCCACGCCGACTACGTCAAGAACATGATCACCGGCGCCGCCCAGATGGACGGGGCGATCCTGGTCGTCTCCGCCGCCGACGGCCCGATGCCCCAGACCCGCGAGCACGTGCTGCTCGCCCGCCAGGTCGGGGTCCCCTACATCGTGGTCGCCCTCAACAAGTGCGACATGGTCGATGACCCGGAGCTGCTGGACCTCGTCGAGCTCGAGGTCCGCGAGCTGCTGTCGTCCTACGAGTTCCCCGGCGACGACGTCCCGGTGATCCAGGTCTCGGCGCTCAAGGCCCTCGAGGGCGACGAGACCTGGGCCTCCAAGATCGACGAGCTGCTCTCGGCCTGCGACACCTACATCCCCGAGCCCACCCGCGACGTCGACAAGCCCTTCCTGATGGCGATCGAGGACGTGTTCTCGATCACCGGGCGGGGCACGGTCGTCACGGGCCGGGTCGAGCGCGGCGTCCTCAAGAAGATGGAGGAGGTCGAGATCGTCGGGATCGCCGACACCCGCAAGACCACCGCGACCGACCTGGAGATGTTCCGCAAGCTCCTGGACGAGGTCCGGGCCGGCGACAACGTCGGGGTGCTGCTCCGCGGGATCGACAAGGAAGACGTCGAGCGCGGCCAGGTGCTCGCGAAGCCGGGCTCGGTGACCCCCCACACGAACTTCGAGGCCCAGGTCTACGTGCTGAGCAAGGAGGAGGGCGGGCGCCACACCCCGTTCTTCAACGGCTACCGGCCCCAGTTCTACTTCCGCACGACCGACGTCACCGGCACCGCGAACCTCCCCGGCGGGGTCGAGATGGTGATGCCCGGGGACAACGTCGAGATGACCGTCGAGCTGATCGCCCCGATCGCGATGGAGGAGGGCCTGCGCTTCGCGATCCGCGAGGGCGGCCGCACCGTCGGCGCCGGCCGCGTCACCTCGATCGTGAAGT
>JBKOZW010000102.1:0-5129 GCA_046726095.1 Actinomycetota bacterium | reverse complement strand
TCCGGCCGCATCCCGTCCGGGGTCGTCGCGGTGAGGCCTGCTTCGCGCTGCTCCAGCAGCCCGGATACCCTGACCTGGAAGAACTCGTCGAGGCTCTGGGAGCAGATCGCGAGGAACTTCACCCGAGCAAGGAGCGGACGCACGGGGTCTTCGGCGAGCGCGAGCACCCGCTCGTGGAAGTCGAGCCAGGAGAGCTCACGGTTCAGGTACCGGGTCGACGGATCCTCGGGCGCGATGGGGAGCACGTCCACGTGGAGGATGCTACCGGGAACGCCCGGCGGCCCTCATCGTCCCTCGGGGACCCGTCCCATCCACGGGACGGTCGATCGCTCCTTCTCCGATCCGGATCTCTGACGCCGTCCCCGGCGCGCGGCGCCGGCTGGTGGATGAGGTTCCCCAGAGCACCGAGCCGAAGAGCATCATGAACGCGGCGGTTCCCAGCGCCCGTTGCCGAGCGGTGGTGGGCTCCGTTCGATCGACCAGTTCGGCGGCTTCCACCGGCTCTTCCGGCCCACTGGATCCGGCCCGCGCCGTGACGTGGAACCACGGCACGATGACGGGAGCTGCGGCCCTGGGCTCGTCCCGCTGCTGCCGCCCAGGCAGACCGTGCTCCGCGGTGCGCAGCCAGGCGACCAGCGCCGGCATCGGGTCGACCGCCTCATTGTCGGCGGTGAACAACGCGAAGTGGACGTGCGGAACGCTGGCGTCGCCGGAGGCACCGCATCGCCCGATGACGCGACCGACCTTCACGTGGTCCCCGGACGACAGGTCCCGCGCGTACGAGCGGAGATGCGCGTAATACCAGAACCCTCCGTCCTCGCGCTCGAGATATGCGGCCTTCCCGCCGAGGGGGTCCCTCCCGAAACGGATCGTCCCCCCTTCGGCGGCGAGGACCGGAGCCCCGTAGCGACAGAGCACATCCTGGCCATGGTGCGGGTGGTATCCACCGGTCCATCGGGGCGCTCCCCAGCTGTCCGACCACGTCGCCGGCCCTTCGACGATGAACGGGGCGTAGATCCGCTTCGCGATCCGGCTCTCGTTCCATCCGCGCCGTCGTGCCCGGCGCGCGGCCCGATCAAGGACCGCCGTGCCGTACGTGCCCCAGTGCGGATCGGGAGCCCAGCCCTTCCACGACCGCTTCCGGTGATGCCGGCGACCCTCGGCTCGCTCGAGTCGTTCCGACACCCGGTCCCCATGGCGAACGCGGGTGAAGTGCCGCGCGCCCACGGGCACGCTCCGGATGCCCGAGGCGTCGGGAAGCGGGGTCGGGCTCGCCGACGAAGACGGCTCGGTCGACGGCGTCGGTGAGATGGACGGCGACGCCGAGGGGTCGACCGTCGGCGGGTCGGTCGGGCTCGGAGCAGGGGAGGGTTCCACCGTCGGCGACCCGGTCGGGGACGGCGATCCTTTGGCCGCTGCGGGCGCCGCGATCGCCACCCCGGCTGTCAGGAGGATGGCGAGTACCCCGAGGAGCCGACGCGACCGGCGCTCACGCATCCCGCGACCGACCAGGGAGGGATGGATCGGAAGGAAGCCGTCGTCGTCCGTGAGCGCTCGCCATCGCCCCTCCCCGCGATCGGTCCCCGGCGCCCTAGCTTACGAACTTGTACCCCAAGCCGCGAACGGTGAGGAGCAGCCGAGGTTCGTGGGGATCGTCTTCGATCTTCTGCCGGATCCTCTTGACGTGGACGTCGAGCGTCTTCGTGTCGCCCACGTAGTCGTACCCCCAGATCTCCTCGATCAGGTGGTCGCGCGTCAACAGCCGGCCCTTCCGCGTCAAGAAGGTTCGTAGGAGGTCGAACTCCTTCGGAGGAAAGCCCACCGGCTGCCCGTCGATCCTGACCTCGTGACGAGCGACGTCCATCTCGACCGGGCCCCCGGTGAGGATCTCCTCGCCCTTCGGAGGAGCTTGCATGCGGACGCGTCGCAGGTGCGCACGGATCCGCGACACCAGCTCGCGCACGGAGAATGGCTTCGTGACGTAATCGTCCGCCCCGAGCTCGAGGCCCGTGACCTTGTCGGCCTCCGAGTCCTTCGCGGTGACCATCACGATCGGCACCGTCGAGTTCTCGCGGATCATCCGGCACACGTC
This sequence comes from Actinomycetota bacterium, assembly GCA_046726095.1. Lineage (GTDB taxonomy): Bacteria > Actinomycetota > UBA4738 > UBA4738 > HRBIN12 > AC-51. The sequence goes on along the minus strand of JBKOZW010000102.1, from coordinate 3,037 downwards.
GAGACCGGACATCTCGGGGAGCATCAGGTCGAGGATCACCAGGTCCGGCGAGTCCGCTCGGAACCGCTCGATCGCCACGCGACCGTCCCCCGCCACGGACACCGCGTATCCCTCCCGCTCGAGGGAATATCGGATCGACTCGGCGAGCGACTCCTCGTCCTCGACCAGCAAGATCCGCTGGCCGTTCTCGCTCACGGGGCGACCTCGTGCGACGCGTCCGTGAACTCCCGGAACTCCCCGGTCACCAGGTAGTTCACCTGCTCCCCGATGTCGACGGCGTTGTCGCCGACACGCTCCAGCGCGCGGGCCGCGAGGTTCATGTGCATGCCCCAGTCCAAGGCGCCCGGGTCGTCGGCGAGCTTCAGCGCCTCCAGGTGGGTCCTGCGGTTGAGGCGGTCGACCGGATCGTCCATCGTCGGCAACCTCTGGCACAGCTCGAGATCTCTTCTGGCGAAGGCCTCCATCGCCGTGCGGAGCATCTGGACCACGAGGTCTCCCATCTCGCGGATCTGCCCACGCATCGCGTCGCTGCCGGGCGCGTCGCGGGTCGCGAGGTGGAGCTTGGCGACGTTCACCGCCTGATCTCCGATCCGTTCCAGGTGCAGGCAGCTGTGCAGGATCGCCGAGATCAGCCGGAGATCCGCGGCGACCGGCGACTGGAGCGCGAGGAGCGACAACGTCCCGTGATCGATCCGGAGATAAAGCTCGTCGATCGCGTCGTCGTCGGCGATGACCGTCGTCGCCTCGTCGTCATCCCTGGTCGCGACGGCGTCGACCGATCGCTGGACGGCGGAGCCGGCGAGCTCACCGAGCTCCAGCAGCTCGAGCTCGATCCGCTGGAGCGTCTCGTGGAACGATTCGCGCGTCATCCGAATCTCCCCGTCACGTAGGCCTCGGTGCGCTCGTCCGACGGGTTCGTGAACAGCGTCTCGGTCGGGGCGTATTCCACGATCGTGCCCGTGCGCGCCCCATCCTCGCGGACGTCGACGGTGAAGAAAGCGGTGCGATCGGAGGCGCGCGCGGCCTGCTGCATGTTGTGGGTCACGATCACGATCGTGTAGTCGGACACGAGCTCCTGCATCAGGTCCTCGATCTTCGAGGTTGCGATCGGGTCGAGCGACGAGCACGGCTCGTCCATGAGGATCACGTCGGGCTTCGTCGCGATCGCGCGCGCGATGCAGAGCCGCTGCTGTTGGCCACCGGAGAGCGCCATCCCCGACTCCTTCAGCTTGTCCTTCACCTCGTCCCAGAGCCCGGCTCGATGGAGGCACTCCTCCACCAGATCGTCCATGTCGACCTTCATGCCCGCGATCCTCGGCCCGAACGCGATGTTGTCGTAGATCGACTTGGGGAAGGGGTTCGGCTTCTGGAAGACCATCCCGATGTGCCGCCGGACCTCGACGGGGTCGACGTCCGGGTCGTAGAGGTCCACGCCGTGGTAGAGGAAGGTCCCCTCCACGCGAGCGCCCTCGACGAGGTCGTTCATCCTGTTGAGGCAACGGATGAACGTGGTCTTGCCGCACCCGGACGGACCGATCAGCGCGGTGATCTGGTTCTTGAGGATCGGGAGGGTCACGCCACGCAGCGCGCGGAACGCACCGTAGTAAACCCCCCCGTCCTGGATGTCGAACACGACCTCACGCTGGCCCTCCGCCTCCTCGGATTCTCGCGGTGCTCTCACCGTGAGGGAAACCTCTCCCGACTCGTTGCTCGCCGACTCCGGAACCCTCGTTATATCGGTCGTCTCCACCGGGTCACCACTTTCGCTCATACCGGTTCCTCAGCAGGATCGCGGTCAGGTTCACGAAGAAGATCATCACGATGAGCACGAGGATCGCCGCCGCGGCCAGGTCTTGAAGCTCGGGCAATGGCTTCTTCGTGTACGCGAAGATCAGCGTCGGCAAGGCCGTGAACTTCTGTTGGAGCGATGAGATGGGGCCTCCGTGGGTCGAGAGGAACCCCGTGACCGCGCCGACCATGATGAGCGGCGCGGTTTCGCCGAGCGCCCGCGCCATCGCGAGGACGGAGCCCGTGAGGATGCCGGGCGCCGCGTTCGGGAGGACGTGGCTCCGGATCACTTCCCATCGGGTCGCTCCCACCCCGAACCCGCCTTCGCGGATGCTCTTCGGCACGGAGCGGAGCGCTTCCTGCGTCGTGATGATGATGATCGGCAGCACCATCAGGCAGATCGTGAGCCCTCCGGTGAGGAGGCTCAGCCCCCCGACCTTGGGTCCCGTCACGGAGCCGAGCAGCTGCGCGAAGACGGCGAAGCCGAGGATCCCGTAGACGATCGCCGGCACGCCCGCGAGGTTCCGGATGTTCGTGTTGATGAATCTCGCGAGCGGCGTGTCGCGCGCGTACTCCTCCATGTAGATCGCGGCACCGATCCCCAACGGCACCGCGAGGATCACGACGAAGATCATCAGGTAGATCGAGCCGATGAGGCCCGACCTGATCCCCGCGTTCTGCGGAAGCGCCGAGTAATCGTTCCCGAGGACACGGTCTCCTTCATCCATCAGGAGTGGGATCCCCGTTCGTGCCACGTTGAAGAGCAGCACGATCAACACGGCGAGCGCGATGATGAGCGTCAGCAGGAGCACGACGCTGAAGAGCGTCTCGCGGACATCGCGACGCCGGCCCGTCAATGACCTCGCCACCTCGGCGCGTGTCGCTTCCGTGATCCCCGTGATCGCCATCAGAACCGCCTCCGGACGCGGCGGACGAACCGCTCCGACAACAGGTTCAGGGCGAGCGTGAGCACGAACAGCAAGAGGCCGACGAAGAAGAGGCTCGGATAGGCGGCGTCGGTCCCTCGGACCTGATCCGAACCGGTCGCGAGAGCGGCGATGGCCGCCGTCATCGTCTGGCCGCCCTTGAGCGGATCCAGGGTGAACAAGGAACCACCGGTGCCGCCGGCGACGATCGCCACGATCATCGTCTCCCCGATCGCCCGCGAGATACCCAGGATGAGCGCCGCGGTGATCCCCGAGACAGCCGCCGGGAACACGACACGGACGCTGGTCGACCGGCGGCGGGC
>JBKOZW010000101.1:0-2542 GCA_046726095.1 Actinomycetota bacterium | reverse complement strand
GCCGCTCGCGCGGACGGTCGCGGACTGCGCGTTGTTCGAGAACGTGCTGGCGGGGCCGCACCCGTTGGACGTCACGAGCCTGCGTCCCAAGATCGAGGTGCCGCTCGAACCGCCAGGGGTCCGAGGGATGCGGATCGCCGTATCGACGGACCTCGGAGCGTGGGATGTCGACGAGGAGATCCGCGCGAACACCCGGTCGGTCGGCGTCGCGCTCGAGGAAGCCGGGGCGGCGGTCGACGAGGTCGCGATCCCCTGGGTGCTCGAGGAGGTCATGGCCGTCAGCAGGCGGCACTTCGGGGCGATCTTCGGTGCGCAGATCGCGGAGGCCGCGGCCACGCTCGGTGAGCTGTTGTGCGACTACTCGCTCGCGTGGGCCGAAGAAGCGGCCGCCGTGGCGTCTGCTCCCGGTGCGTTCCTGCGAGGGCTCGAGGGTGAGCAGCGGATGTGGGAGCCGGTGGGCAGGCTCTTCGAGACGTTCGACGTTTTGATCGGACCGACGTGGGCGGTACCGGGCATCCCGGCGGGCGATAGCCTGCTCGGGACGCTGTTCGAAGGCGGCGGGCCGAACGACCGGCAGTTCTCGGTGATGATGACCACGCCGTTCAACGTCCTGTCGCCATGTCCGGTGCTGGCGGTGCCGTCTGGGTTCACGTCGAACGGTGTCCCCTCGGGCGTGCAGATCGTCGGCAATACGTACGACGACGAAAGCGTGTTCCGGGTCGGCGCGGCGCTGGAGCGAGTACGGCCCTGGCCCACCGTGGCTCCGTCTCTGTAAGCCTCGGGGCGTGGTCCGGGCCGCAACCTCCTGACACGTCTCTGAGCCGGGAGGGGCTCACGGAGGGTGAGGGGTTGTGGTCCGTCCCCGACGCGCGGCGCGCTCGCCCGCGTCCGAGTTCACGCCGTCCCCGACACGTCCTGTACCGTGCCGCGCATGACCACCACCTACCCGCTCACCCTCGAAGACCGCGAGATCCAGCAGCGAGCTCGCACCTTCGTCGACGAACAGCTGATCCCGTGGGAGCAGCACGCCGAAGAGCACGGCGGCACGATCCCGGACGAGGCGCGCGAGCAGCACCACGCCGCCGCGATCGACTTGGGCTTCTACTCCATGAATCTCCCCGAAGACCTCGGGGGGACCGGGTACTCGACGCTCCAGCAGGTCCTCGTCTCCGAGCAGATCGGCCGCGTTACGAACGCGCTCGGGTGGTGCGTCCACACCCCCGCCGGCTGGGCGCCCGAGGTCATGACGCCCGAGCAGATCGAACGCTGGCTCAAGCCATCGGCCCGGGGGGAGCGCCGCGAGTGCTACGCGATCACGGAGGGCGGCGCCGGCTCCGACGTCGACGCGATCACCGCGACCGCACGCCGGGACGGCGACGACTACGTCCTCGCCGGCGAGAAGATGCACGTCACCTCGTTCAACAACGCGGACCACATCTTCTTCCAGGCGAAGCTCGTCGGCGGCGCACACGAAGGTCAGCACGCCCTGTTCGTCGTCGACAAGGACACCCCGGGCGTCCGCCTGGTCCGCGAGCCGCGCTACACCCACACCTATCCCGACACGCACGCGATCGTCGCCTTCGACGACGTCCGCGTCCCGGCTACCCAGCTGATCGGCGCCGAAGGTGACGGGATGACGTTCACCTACGCGTGGTTCCGGTACGAGCGCCTGATGATCGCCGCGCGATGCTGCGGCGCCGCCGAGCGGCTGATCGAGGAAGCGACGGCGTTCGCGGAGGAGCGCGTCCAGTTCGGCACGCCGATCATCGAGCATCAGGCGATCGCGCACATGCTCGCGGATTCGCTGACCGAGCTCTGGGCCGCGCGGCTGATGACGTACCGCGTCGCGGAGAACGTCGACGCCGGCGTGGATGTGAAGGTCCAGCACGCCCAGTGCTCGATGGCCAAGCTCTACGCGAGCGAGATGGCCGGCAAGGTCGCCGACCGCGCCGTCCAGATCTTCGGCGGGCGCGGCTACATGCGCGAGAACGTGGCCGAGCGCTTCAACCGGGAGCTGCGCGTCGACCGGATCTGGGAAGGGACCTCCGAGATCCAGCGCAACATCATCGCCGACCAGCTGCGCAAGCGCGGCGTCCGCACGCTGGCCTGAGCCCGATCAGACGTCCTCGCGCAGGACGGACGCGTCGTCGCGCCCCCACGTCAACGTGACCGCGTCGCCCTCGACCACGCCGGCGGTTCCCTCGTCGGACAGTCGGTGGACCACGAAGCGCTTCCCGATCCGCGTGTCCACGTGGAACTGGGTGAGCGTCCCCAGGTAGACGACCTGCGCTACCTTCCCGGTGAGCCTCGAGGCGCCGACCCCCGCCCCGGCCCCGTCGACCTCGCCCGGTGCCAGACCGATCCGCTCCGGCCGGACCGCGAGGAGCAGCGTCGCGCCGGCCCCCGCGTTCGCCCCTGCCGCGGGCATGACGATCCGCTCGCGGTCGTCGATCCGCATGATCGCGTCCTCGCCGTCCTTGGCGTCCACGCGGAGCTCGACCGCGTTCAGCACCCCGACGAAATCGGCGACGAAGGGCGTGTC
>JBKOZW010000100.1:0-12679 GCA_046726095.1 Actinomycetota bacterium | reverse complement strand
CACCAGTGCGTGTCCAGCGCGTTGATCCGGACGCTCACCGAGTGACGCGACCAGTCGTACGCGAGCAGGGCCTCGATCACCTGACGGCGCGCGCGGTCCTTGTCGTCGGGCGCGACCGCGTCCTCCAGGTCGAGGAAGACGACGTCCGCGTCCAGCGCCGGCGCCTTCTCCATCGCGCGCACGTTGGTTCCGGGGACGGCGAGCTCGCTCCGATGCAACCTGGCCTTGTCCATGGCCGCCTCAGCGCGGAAGGACGGCGTCGAACGCCTCGAGGACCCGCTCGGCGGTCTCGCGGTTCGCGTTCACGCCCATCAGGCCGACGCGCCAGATCGGCGGCGCGGTCGGGCCGAGGCCGCCGCCGATCTCGATCCCGTGCTCGCGGAGGAACCGGGTCTGGACCTGCTTGCCGTCGACGCCTTCGGGGACGTCGACCGCCGTGAGCTCCCAGAGCTGATGGTCGGGGTCGGACAGGAACGTGAACCCGCGCGCGCGCATCTGGTCCTGGAAGGAGCGGCCGGCGTCCTCGTGCCGCGCCCACCGGCGCTCGAGACCCTCCTCGAGCGCGAGCCTGATCCCTTCGAAGAGCGCGTAGTACTGCAGGATCGGCATCGTGTGGTGGTACGTGATGGGCCGCTCCACCCAGTACCGACGGAGCTCCTCGATGTCGTACGTGAACGGCGCCGGACGCTTCTTCGCCGCCGCGACCTCGAGCGCACGAGGCGAGACCGTGAACGGGCTCAGTCCCGGCGGGCAGCCCAGGGATTTCTGCGAGCACGAATAGCCGAAGTCGATGCCCCACGCCGACGCCTCGACCCGTTCGCCCCCGAGCGACGTGACCGCGTCGACCATCAGCAACGTCTCGGGCGCCGCGTCGCGCACGATCGCGGCGAGCTCCGGGACCGGATACCGGACGCCGGTCGACGTCTCGGCGTGGACCACCGTGACGAGCTTCGTGTCGGGGTTCGCCCGGAGGGTCTGTTCGACCCGCTCGAGCGGTACGACATGCCCGAGGGGCGCCGTGAGCTCGATCACGTCCGCGTCGTGCCGGCGAGCCATGTCCGCGATGCGTGCCCCGAAGAAGCCCGCGTGGATCGCGATCACCTTGTCGCCGGGGTCGACGAGGTTCGTGATCCCCGCCTCCATCCCCGAGCTGCCGCTCGCCGAGAAGCAGAGCGAGAGGCCGTCGGGGTTGCGCCAGAGCTGCCGCAGACCGTCGATGAGCTCGAGGAGCAGATCCCAGAAGTCGGGATCGAGGTGCCCGTTCATCGGAAGGGCCATCGCGGCGAGCACGTCGGGATGCACGTTCGACGGGCCCGGCCCGCAGAGGAGCCGGTCGGTCGGGGCGAGCATGGACAGGGTCGTCATGGAAGCGCGGAGCATAGGCCAGGTCTCCGCGGAGGCGGTAGTCGAGGAGGCTGACCGCCGTTCAGTGTTCGCAGGTCAGTCGCGGATCAGCTCCACGACGGGGATCGTTCGCTCCGTCTTGCGCTGGTACTCGCCGAACTGCGGATAGAGCTCCGCCTGTCTCGCGTAGACCCGATCGTGCTCCTCGCCTTCGAGCGGTCGCGCCGTGGCCTCGAACGTCTCCGTCCCGAGCTCGACGGTAACCTTCGGGTTCGCCACGAGGTTCCGATACCAGTGCGGATGGCGCGGCGCCCCTCCCTTGGAGGCGAACACGTACAGGTGGCCGTCCTCATGGAGGTACATCATCGGCGCCGTCCGAGGCTCGCCGCTCCTGCGGCCCGTCGTCGTGAGCAGCAGGACAGGACGGCCGTCGAACCCACCACCGAGCTTGCCGCCGTTCGCTCGGAACTCGTCGATGTGGTTCTGCAACCAGCTCATGCGCACCACAACGTTCGGCAACCCCGTTCTCATCCCCTCAGCGGGTGAACCGTCCAGCGGGTGAACCGTGTGGACCACGGACACCGACAAGGCGTCGTCGAGGATGTCCCCTTCGACGGGGAACAGGTCGGCGATGGCGCCTCGGCGCTGACGGTCGACGGGGTTCCCCACCTCAACCATCCCTCCGGAGCGGTTCAACGGACACGATCTCGTGGAGGCCCGGCTGACCTGAGACTGGCGCGGCGCCGTCACCCGGTGTTCTGGAGCGCCGCGGCGATGCCTCCGATCGTCGCCTGCACCATGCGTTCGGCGCGCCGGGAGCGGCCGTCGAGGAAGCGCAGCTGCAGGAAGCTCAGCGCGTCGACGTACGGCGCGCGCAGGTCGATCGAGCTCTTGAGCGACGGCCGCCCGTCGAGCGGCTCGGCATGTCCCGTCACGGTCGCGAGGAGTCGGCGCGTCCGATCGAGCTCGTTCAAGATCGCGGCGGTCAGATCCGGGCGATGGCCGCGTGCCAGGTAGCGGGACGCGATCGCCTGGTCGGTCTTCGCGATCGCCAGCTCCGCGTTCTCCAGGATCACCGCGAAGAAGGGCCATCCTCGGTTCATGCGTCGCAGGCGTGCGACTCCTCCGCGTCGCGTCGCGATCGCCTCGAGCCCGCTCCCGAGGCCGAACCATCCGGCGAGGTTGACGCGCGTCTGCGCCCACGCGAACACCCACGGGATCGCGCGGAGCGCGTCGAGATCGTCCACGGTCGCCGAGCGGGAGACGGGCCGCGACGCGATCGGGAGCGATGCGATCTGACGGATCGGGGTGACGCGCGTGAAGAACCGCGCGAACCCACGCGCGTCCACCAACGCCCGGTACGCGTCCGCGGACGCGCGCTCCATCGCCGCGATCTCCTCCGCGAACGGCGCGGAGAGGTCGGGCGCGCCGGTGCCGGGCGCGTCCGCCGTCGCCGCCGCGATCTGCTCCACGTGGTGTCGCGCGATGACCGGGTCGCCGTACCGGGCGAAGGCGACCTCGCCCTGCTCCGTGACCTTGAACCGCCCCTCGACCGACCCCGGCGGTTGGGCCGCGATGGCGCGCGCGGTGGGGCCGCCGCCGCGGCCCAGCGCGCCCCCGCGTCCGTGGAAGATCGTGAGCGTGAGGCCGCGGCGGCGGCCCCACGCGGCCAGGTCCCGCTGCGTCCGGTACAGCAGGAGCGACGCCGCGAGCACCCCGGACTCCTTGGCGGAATCGGAGTACCCGAGCATCACCTCGAGCCGGTCACCGTTGCGACGGAGGCGCTTGCGGACCTCGGGCAGACGCACGACGTCGTCCATGATCGCGACGGCTCCGTCGAGCTCGGCGCGCGATTCGAGGAGGGGAACGACATCGACGTGCACCGGGAGCTCCGATGCCGCGCGCCGCGCCAGCGCGTACGCCGCCTCCACGTCGGCCGCCGACCGGGTGAAGCTCACCACCACCCGGTGGCTCGCGTCCTCTCCCCGCGTCCGTTGGATGTCCGCGATCGCGCGGAACGCCGCCTCGCTCTCCGGGTCGCGTCCGGCGACGGCCGCGTGGAGCGCCTCCGAATGCTGGCGGACCTCCATCGACGCGAGATGGAACCCGAACGCCTCCGCCTGCCAGATCAGGTGCTGGAGCTCGCCGTCGGCCAGGCGCGCTGCGCCGCCGGCCGCGAGCGATGCCTGCAGACGCGCGAGGTCGCTCAGGAACTCGTGCGGGCCGTCGTAGGCGCCCGGACCGGCCTCGCGCGTCGCGAGCAGCCGCTCGGCGATCAGCACCAGCGCTCGACGGTGCGGCGCGTCCGGCAGCTTCCGTTCGAGCTCCACCGTGCGCGATGGAAAGGCGACGGCATCGCGCGCGAGCGCCGCGCGCATCGCTCGCGACGCCGCCACCTCCCGATCGCTCACCGACAGCGACCGTGCGATCCTCCGCGCGGCCGTCTCGTACCCGCGCAGGACGTGATCGGTCTGGATCGCCATCGCCTCGCGCGTCACGTCGGCGGTGACCTGCGGGTTCCCGTCGCGGTCTCCGCCGACCCACGTTCCCCACCGGATCTTGGGAGGTCCCGCCCCGTCCGAGCTCCTACACAGCGCGGGCAGCAACGTGAAGATCGTCCGGTCGAACAGCGCCATCGTGGCGCGCACCTCGTCGAGCGGGGTCGGCGGATCGGTCCGCACGGGGTCGGTCAGGAGCAGCCCCTCGATCTCCTCCTCGAGCCGGCGCGGCAGCTCGTCGCCCGCCGCGTCCATCAGGTCGCCGATCCGCCACAGATGCTCGAGCACCGCTCGCCGCTTCGCCTCCGTGGGGTGAGCGGTCAAGACCTCCGTCACCTCGATGTCGCCGCGGACCCGGGCCGTCGGCGGCCGCCCGCGGAGCTCGCGCACGCGCTGTCGCTCCTCGGCGACGTTCACGAGCTGGAAGTAGGCGGCGAACGCCCGCGCCACCTGCTCCGCGCGCGCCGGCGACAACTTCTCCACGATCCGCTCGCATCGGCGCCGGCGCGCCTCGCTCGGGTGCTCGCGCAGCGCGACGCACGCGAGCCGCAGCTCCTCCACGTCCTCGAACAGCTCGCGGCCGCCGTGGCGCCGGATCGCGTCGCCGAGCAACGTCGTCAGCATGCGGACGTCGCGCCGCAGCGCGTCCGGAGCCTGCCGCTCCCGGCGGCCTCGTGTGATGGCCGCGTGGGGAGCCACGACGTCAGCCCGCGAACGCCTCGGGGTTGAGCAGCGTGGGCGGCCTGACCCCCTCGATCGCCGCGAACACGTTGTCGACCACCAGATGGCCCATCGCGTTCCTCGTGTCCACCGTCGCGCTCCCGAGATGCGGGATCACGACGACGTTCTCGAGCTCGAGAAGCTTCGGATGGATGTCCGGCTCGCGTTCGAACACATCCAAGCCGGCCGCGAACAGTTCGCCGGCCTCGAGCGCGTCGGCGAGAGCCGCTTCGTCGACGACCGGGCCGCGCGAGGTGTTCACGAGCACCGCGGTCGGCTTCATCTTCTTGAACTCCTCGTGGCCGAACAGGTGCCGCGTCTCCTCGGTCAGGTTCGTGTGGATCGAGACGAAGTCCGCCTCCTCGAGGAGCTCCTCCAGCGGGACCCTCGTCGCGCCTTCCTCGACCTCGGCCGGCAGCTGCACCGCGTCCGCGTAGATCACGCGCATCCCGAAGCCCTTCGCGCGGCGGGCGACGGCCTGACCGATCCGTCCGAACCCGACGATGCCGATCGTCTTGTGATGCACGTCCTGTCCGAGCATCATCAACGGCCCCCAGATCCACTTCCGTCCGCTCCGGAGGAACCGTTCACCCTCGCCCACCCGGCGAGCCGCGGCCATCAGCAGCGCGAACGCGGTGTCCGCCGTGGTCTCGGTCAGGACGTCGGGCGTGTTCGTCGCGAGCACACCGGCCTGCGTGCAGTCGGCCAGGTTCACGTTGTCGAAGCCCACCGCGTGGTTGGCCACGATCTTCAGCCGCGACCCCGCCGCCGCCAGGAGCTCCGCATCGACCCGTTCGGTCAGCATCGTGACCAGCGCATCCCGACCGGCCACGATGCTGAGCAACTCCTCCCGGGGGATCCCGAACTCGTTCTCATGCACGGTGACGTCGCACCGTTCGCGCAGCCGCGCGAGCGGGTCGTCCATGATCGGTCGCGTCACGAGCACGTCGGGTCGGGTCATCGCGGGGCCTCCTGCCGAAGAAGAGGCAGCGTGCCACACGGCACCGGACGGACGGTAGTCGCTCGGGCCGGCCCATGGTCATGCGACGATGCGCGTGGCCGTATCTCCACCGAGCGTGGCGACGGCCGGTACGTGACCCCGCGTGTGCGGATCCGTCTTCGACGTCACATACGATGCATCCCGTGGGAGACCCGGACGGGGGTCGGGGGGTCGGGCCGATCACGATCGGTCTCCTCGCGGTCCGCGTCGCCGTCGTCCTGGTGACCATCCAGATCGGTAGCCACCGACCTCTGGCCGACGACCTGTCCCGGTTCCACGAGATCTCGACGACGCCGGGAACGCCGTATCGGACGTTCCCGATCGAGTACATGCCCGGCGAAACGCTCTTCATCGAGGCGGTCGGGACGTCGGATCCCGCCGCGCTGGTGATGCGGGTCGCGCTCCTCGCGTTCCTCGCCGACATCGCCGCCTGGGCGGCGGTTCGCGCCGGGTGGGGCTCACGCGCTGGCGAGCGGTACCTCTGGATGGGAACGCCGCTGCTGCTGTTCATCTACACGCGATTCGACCTGATCCCCGTCGCCCTCGCAGCCTGGGGGGCGGCGCTCGCCGTCCGTGGCGCGCAACGCAGCGGTGGCGTGGCGCTCGCCGCCGCGATCATGACGAAGGTCTGGCCGGTCGTCGTGGCACCGGCGCTGGTCGTGGCGCACAGGACCCGAGCGTTCGTCTGGACGCTCGCGGGGACGGCGATCGCGATGGTCGCGTGGGTCGTCTACGCGGGAACGAACGAGGCGTGGGAGGTCTTCACCTTCCGACATGCCGCCGGCTGGGGCGTGGAGAGCATGGTGGGGACGATCACGTGGATCGCCACGGGAGGGCCGATCAGGCTCGAGGCGGGCGCACCCAGGATCGGAACCACTCCGACGTGGGCGACCGCGACCCTCACCTTGGCGCTCGTCCTCCTCCTGACCGCGATCTGGACGAGAGCCCGAAGGAGGGGCAGAGGTGCGTTCGGCGCGGCTTCGGTCGCAGCCGTCGGCGCCCTGCTGGTCTGTTCCCCACTGATCTCGCTCCAGTACGCCGCGTGGCTGCTGCCGTGGGGAGCCGTCGCTTGGTTCGAAGGCGATCGGCGTGCGGCGATCACGGTGCTCGCGGTCGAGCTCCTCACGGCGGTGCTGTTCATCGCGTACGACCCCGACCGTGCGGGGCTGGCACAGGCCTTGCTCGTGGCTCGCAACCTGTTCCTGTTGGCGCTCCCGGTCCTGTGGTTGCTCCCGGATCGTGCCTCCGTCGGGGTTCCGGAACGATGAGCTCGGGGGATCCACGGGGAGGATCCGCGAAACGCACGGCTTCCTCGGGACTCGCGCTCCTGCTGCTGATCACGGGCGTCGTGTTCATGGCGGGTGCCGTGCAGAAGAGCTTCTGCGCCAACCGTCCCTACGCCGAGGAACGGCAAGGGGTCGCGTTCCAGTGCTACTCGGATGTCGGCGTCTTGCTCTTCAACGAACAACTCGAGCACGGACGGCTTCCGTACCTGGACCCGTGCCGACCGGCGCCGCTCGATTGTGACGAGTACCCCGTCGTCACGATGTACGTGATGAGGGTCGCGACCTCGATCCCCGGGGATGGAGACCCGTACGTGCGCTTCTACTGGGCGAACGCCGCGCTCCTCCTCGCGTGCGCTCTGCTGACGACGTACTGCCTCGCGCGCCTGGGCGCCAAGACCGAGATGTTCGCCGCCGCCCCGACCCTCGCGATCTACGGCACGATGAATTGGGACCTGGTCCCCGTGGCCCTGGCGGCGCTCGCCACCGTCGCGTTCTTCCGCCGTCGCGAGACGGGCGCCGGCGCCCTGCTCGGGATCGGTGCGGCTGCGAAGATCTTCCCGGCGTTCATCGTCATCGCGTTCGTCGGCCAGCGGCTCCACGACGGCGACCGGAGAGGCGCGGCGCGCCTGCTCCTCGCGAGCGCGGGGGCGTGGCTGGTGCTCAACCTTCCGTTCGCCGTGGCGGCCCCGGATGGCTGGTGGCACTTCTTCCGCTACAGCTCCGACCGACCGGCCGACCACGGCACGCTCTGGCGCGTCCTGTGCGAAACGCCGTTCTGTCCGACGACCCAGGCGGAGAACGTCCTGTCCGCCGTGATCATCATGGGGGGCGGTGCAGCGATCTGGTACGTGCTCGCTCGACGAGCCCCCGAGTTCCCGCGTTGGACGATGGCGTTCCCGCTGCTCCTGCTTTTCTTCGTCGCGAGCAAGGTCACGTCGTCGCAGTACATCCTGTGGCTCCTGCCTTGGTTCGCGCTCACGGCGCGGGCCTTCGTGCCGTACGCGATCGAACAGGCCGCGGAGGTGTTCGTGTACCTCACGATCTTCTCGTTCTTCGGAACGCTCCAGGGCGAGTCTGGGGTGTCCTATGGGGTCGTCGCGGTCTGCCTCGTCGTGCGCGCGCTCGCGCTCATCGCCTGCCTCACGGTATGGTTCCGCTCCTCGGTCGGCCCCGGGAGGGAAGCTCAGTCCGTGATCACGACGTCTTCGATCACGACGTCATCGACCGGGCGGTCCTGAGCGCCCGTCGGTTGACGCGAGATGGCTTCTACGACGCCGTATCCCTCGACCACCTGGCCGAAGATCGTGTGTCGCCCGTTCAGCCACGGTGTCTCCGCGACGGTGACGAAGAACTGGCAACCGTTCGTGCCGGGACCCGAGTTCGCCATCGCGAGCCGCCCCGGCTGGTTGAACGTGGGGCCGTCCGGCGGACATTCGTCTTCGAACCGGTACCCGGGGCCGCCCGTTCCCGTGGCCGTCGGGTCGCCGCCCTGGATCATGAAGCCGTCGATCACCCTGTGGAAGATCGTCCCGGGATAGAGGGGCTCCGTCTTGGGGGCGCCGTCTCGCGGGTCCGTCCATGGCTTGGTTCCCTGCGCGAGACCGATGAAGTTCTCGACGGTTTTCGGGGCGTGGTCCGACATGAGGGCGACCGTGAACGATCCTTGGTTCGTGACGAGGGTCGCGGTGGGCATCCGGGGGTCCTCCCTTCGGCGGAGGACAAGCCTACGAGATGGTGATGGACCTCCCGGGGGGGAGCATCTAGGGTGCCTGCCATGAAGCGCGACCGGGTAGATCTCTTCCTTGCGTCCTTCCTCATGCTCTTCGTGGAGCTGGCATTGATCCGCTGGGCGGGCGCGTACGTCGTCTACCTGTCCTACTTCGCGAACTTCATCCTGTTGGGTAGCTTCCTCGGCATCGGGATCGGGTTCCTCCGAGCTCACAAGGGCCCCGACCTGTTCCGCTGGGCGCCGTTCGTCCTGGCGCTCTTCATCGGGCTCGTCCGCGCGTTCCCGACCACGATCGATCGCACGGGTGGGGACCTGGTCTATTTCGGCGTGCAAGCGAATGGGCTGCCCGTGTGGGTGGTGCTCCCGTTCATCTTCGCCGCGACGGCCCTGACGATGGCGACGATCGCCCACGGCGTGGCCGTCAGGTTCGCTCGGTTCTCCCCTCTGGAGGCGTACCGCCTCGACATCCTCGGGTCGATCGCCGGCATCGTGACCTTCTCGGCGCTCGCGTTCGTCGGCTTGGGCCCCCTCGCGTGGGGTGTCGTCATCGTCGCGCTGTTCCTCTTGCTGGAGCGGCGCCCGACGTTGCTGCAGGGTGTCTCGTTGGCAGTCGTCCTCGCGATCTTCCTGATCGGCGTCTTGCCGTCCGACACGATCTGGTCGCCGTACTACCGGATCCAGACGTTGACGACCGGTGACGAGACGGCGATCGATGCGAACGGCGTCCCGCATCAGACCGCGCTCCTGGTTGGAACCCACCCCGACTACGAGGTCATCTACGACCGGATCGCGATCGCGCCCTCCAGCGTGTTGGTCGTCGGCGCGGGCAACGGCAACGACGTGGCGACGGCGCTCGCACACGGCGCCCAGTCCGTCGATGCGGTCGAGATCGATCCGAAACTGATGGATATCGGCGTGCGTCTGCACCCGAACCATCCCTACCAGGATCCGCGGGTCCACCGGATCATCGACGATGGCCGGGCGTTCCTCGAGCGGACGGATCATCGGTACGACCTGATCATCTTCGCCCTTCCGGACTCGCTCACCCTGGTCGCGGGTCAGTCGGCGCTGCGCCTGGAGAGCTACCTGTTCACGGAGCAAGCGTTCGAAGCTGCGCGCGACCACTTGGCGCCCGGCGGCGTGTTCGCGATGTACAACTTCTACCGAGAGCAGTGGCTCGCCGACCGGCTCGCCGGAACCCTCGCCACCGTGTTCGGCAACCCCCCATGTGAGGACCTGGGAGACCAGCCCACGGTGAACGTGGGCGGCTTCAGCGAGTTCGTCGATTCGACGGACCCCTCCTCGCTCCGCTGTAAGACCGTCTGGGATCCCGATGGCCGCCCGGTCGTCGCGGCCGCGGTGGACGACCATCCCTTCCTGTACCTGCGCGAGCGAACGATCCCGACCAAGTACCTCGTGACCCTCTTCCTCATCCTCGCGGCGTCGCTCCTCGCCGTCTGGGTTACGGGTGGCACGTTCCGACCGATGGCGCGGTACGTCGATCTCTTCTTCATGGGAGCCGCCTTCCTCCTGCTCGAGACCAAGGCCGTGGTGCAGTTCGCGCTCCTGTTCGGCACCACGTGGCTCGTGAACGCCCTCGTGTTCGCAGGTGTCCTGGCGATCGTCCTGCTCGCGATCGAGGTGGAACGCCGGATCCGTATCGGCCGACCGCCGCTGCTGTTCGGCCTGCTGCTCCTCGGTCTCGCGGTCGCGTGGCTCGTCCCCACGGATACGCTGCTCGGATTCGCCGTCGTCCCGAGGTTCGCGATCGCGACGGCGTTGGCCTTCTTCCCGATCTTCGTTGCGAACCTGATCTTCGCGGAGCGTTTCCGCGACACGACCGACCCGACCGCGGCGTTCGGCGCCAACCTCCTGGGCGCGATGCTCGGCGGGACCCTGGAGTACCTGTCGCTCCTGGTCGGGTTCCGCGCCTTGCTGTTCGTCGTCGCGGCGCTGTACGGGCTTGCGTACCTCACCAGGCCGAGGAAGGCCGCCGTGCCGGGCGACGGCTCATCCGTCCAGGAGCCCGTCGGTGCCGCCACGGAGGTCGCCACCGGTCCCGCGTGAGGCGAGCGCCCACCCTCGGTTCGCTCGCACGATCTCCACGATCCCCACGACCAGGAGGATCACGAGCGAGGCGTTCCTGATCCCCAGGGCGACCACGTCGATCCAGTAGGAGTACGGAACGGGTCGTCCGGCGTAGAGCGCGGTCGTGGTCGCGCTCAGAGTCGCGATGAACGCCCAATCCCGCGCGTGGTCGCTCCGGGAGATCGCGACCCACGGCAGCACCCATGCCAGGTACTGGTGACTTCCCACAGGAGAAAGGACCAGAAGGGCGCTCACGGCGACGGTCGCGCCCAGTCCTTCGGCCAGGCGTCGATCCCGTGACGTTCTCGTCCACGCCCACCACGTGATCGCCAGGACGGTCACGGCCAAGAGCACCGAAAGCGCCGCCGGCGTCGAGCCGATCCGAGCGGAACCACCCTCTGCCCGGAGCGGACCGCCTCCGACCTGCCAGACGAGGAAGCCGACGACGCTCTGGTACTCCCATCCGGTCGAGTGCCGGAACGTGGCGACCTGGACGGGGCCATCGATGCCTCCCCACGCGATCCAGGCCGCAGCCCCGGCGATCGTCGTGACGACGGCTGCCCACGCTGCGCGATGCGCTCGCTCGATCCACAGCAGAGGGAGCAACAGGAGCGGCCAGACCTTCACGAACGCGGCCGCCGCCATCAACGGTCCTGCCGAGATCCTATTCCTCCTGGCGAGCGCGATCGCGCCGACGGCGAGGAGCACGGAGAGCAGATCGAGCCGCAGGTAGATGAACACGCAGAGCGGCGTGCCGATCACCCAGTAGCGGAGCGCAACGTCTCGTCCCCAGCCGCGAAGCAAGATCAGCGCCACCGCGACGTCGGCCGCCAGCATCGCGATGCCGAGGCGCTCGGCGAAGGCTTTCGCGTCGGATCCCCCCAACGCGTGGATCCCGAGCACCGCCAACGGAGGAACCTCGACCTCGAAGTCGCGATAGGGAGTAGCGGGGGCGGAGCCGATCTCGTAGAAGCGGCGGGCGTCGTTGCCGAAGCCGAACCCGCCGGAACGCGGAACCGTCGACAGGACGAGGATCAGCACGACCGCCCGGAGGACCAGCAGGGCGACGGCGATCGCCGGCCGGAGGTCGCGACCCGCCCACGGTCGCGTGGTCAGAAGAGGTACCCCCAGTTCATGAAGGCGAGCGACGCGATGACGAAGCCTGCGAGGCTCCCTGCGTACACGACACGTCGCCGGATCGGGCTCTCGAGCAGGAGCGCGATGGCCCAGAAGGCAGGGAAGATCACGACGACGAAGCGAGGGACCGAGAGCAGTGGCCGTGCCGGGAGCGGATACGTGAGCGGGAGCAGGATGCTGAGCGATGCGTAGGCGAGGAACGGTGGCGCCAGGCGGCGCCACGCGATCGCGACCGGGATAACGACCCAGAGCGTCAGGACGACGTCGGCGCTCCAGTAGATCCCTCGTGGATCCCCGATCCCTTCGAGCCCGAGCCTAAGCGCGTTCCAGAGCGTGATCGCAGGAAGGGTGAGCGAGCGCATCCACGCATCCTGCGCATGGAGGGGCGCGAGCAGATCGCCGTTCCTCTCGAACCACCAGACCCCGTAGACGGTGAGGGCGAGCAGAGGTGCGAGGCTCGCCGCGACCCGTCCGGCGAGCCCCGTCGGATGGGATCGGCGGTCGAGGGCGTCCACGAGCATGCATGGGACCAGGAGCACCCCCGTCGCTCGGGTCGCGACGGCGCACGCGGCGGCGACCGCCGCCAGGAGCCAGCGGTCCCTCCGGCACCACCAGAAGGCCAGGACGGTGAACAGGAGGAAGAGCGATTCGCTGTACGGAGCCAGGAAGAAGAACGAGGTGGGGAAGATCGCGAGCAGGATCACCGATCGGCGCGCGACCGCCTCGCTGTACTCCCGCCACGTGAGGGCGTGGAGCACGATCAAGGCGGCGAGGAACGCGAGGTTCGACACGAGCAGGGCCGCCCCCACGCCACCTAGGGGTGTGACCTCGTCGATCGCCCGCGTCAGCAGCGGGTAGCCGGGGAAGAAGGCCGCGT
>JBKOZW010000099.1:0-3241 GCA_046726095.1 Actinomycetota bacterium | reverse complement strand
CTTCTGTGATCCCCGGGTCACGGGGGCGGTCGCAGCCGTTGTCACCAAGGAGCACGCCGCTCGGGTGAGCATTCGTGACCTCGGCGAGTTGCATCGCGGCGACGCTGCAGCTGTGTGATAGGCCGATGCTGTTTTCACGCGGAGGGAGCAGCGAAGCCGTTGGCCGGCCGGAGTGTCGCTTTGCATGGAAACCGGCAACCAGCGATCTTGAGTTGAACTTGCCGCAGGTGAGGTGGATCGGCATCGGCTGCCCGACCAGGGACAACGATGCGCAAACGCCGCCGGAGGCTCGATCTTGTGTCACCGTTCGCAGTGGACTTCTTCGCGTACCCGCTCAGATCGGTCAACGGCGCACCCGATAGCGCAGGTGAAGCACCCGGTTGCCCTGAAGCACCACGTCAGGATCCTCCAACAGGTGCTGCGCGTGGACCGACCCGAAGTAACGCTTGCCGGACCCGAACACGACGGGTACGACGTCCATGCGCACCTCGTCGATCAGGCCCGCGGCAAGCACCTGGCCACCGACGTCGCCGGCGGCGACCTCGACGATGCGGTCACCCGCAAGCTCCTGCGCCTTGGCTATGGCTGCCTCGATGCCGTCGACGAAGTGAAACGGCGCCTCAGGGTCCCAGCCCTCGGGCGCCGGCCGGTGGGTCACGATCACGGCGTGGTCGACCCCGCCCGGAGGCGTCCCGTCCCAGCCGTCCGTCATGTCGAAGACGTGGCGACCGGCGATTGTCGCCCCGATCTGATCCCAGTACGACCGGGTGTAGTCGTAGGACGTCTGCGACACCTTCAACACGCCGCTCTCGTCCAACGGGACGTCACCGCTGGTCAACCATTCGAACAGCGGTCCGGGCTGGTCCTTCTCGTCCGCGACGAAGCCGTCCACCGACACCGAGGCGTACATGACCACCTTGCCCACGGAACTCTCCTCTGCCTTGGGGTGCGTGCCCCCAAATTAGCGTGTCGTGAGCCGTCGCTCTTGTACAAAATCAATCGGCCGGCAGCGGCCAGCCGTCCAGCGCGTGGCCGGGATGTTCGCGCAGGAACCGCCGCCGGACTTCGACGTACCGGCTCGGCGTGAGCCCGGTGAACGCCCGGAACTCGTGGCCGAAGTGGGCCTGGTCGAAGTAGCCCGCGCCACCGGCGAGCTCGCCCCAGTCGATCGGTCCGGCGGGGTTGATCGCGAACACGGCGGCGGTGAAACGGTAGGTGCGGGCCAGCCGCTTCGGCGTGACGCCGATGAGCTCCTTGAACCGCTGTGCCAGATAAGTGCTGCTGACACCGGCCGCCACGCTCAGGTCGCCGATCGCCGCCGCCCCGCTGGTCGCCGCGATGGCGCTGCTCGTATGGCGGACCAGCCCCAGGCCGGCGGTCTCGCACAGCCGTCGCATCAGCTCGTCCTCGAGCAGCGTCAGCATCTCGTGCGGTCCGTCCGCCGTGGCCAGCCGGTCTCGCAGCTCAGCAACGGCGGGCCGGCCCCAAACCTGCTCGACCGTCACCGGCCGGTCACACAGCTCGGCCGCGGGCATCGGCAGGAACGGCGCCAGCCCCCACGGCTTGACGTGCGCGCCGACGGACCGGGTCCGGAATGGGTAGCCGAACTCATACGCGCGGGTGGGCATGGTGACCACGCAGCCGTCGGCGTACTCGGCCGTCTCGATGTCGGTGCCGCCGCGGATGCGGAACGGCGCCCCGAGGTTGATGATGAGCAACGCCGACGGCGCCGGCGGCAGCGTCAGCCGGGCGTACGGCGGCGCACCCTCCAGGTAGTAAAGGTCGTCGATCAGCCCGTCCAGCGGCGGTCGCGGCACTCTGGACACGTACTCCATACGCACAGCATCGCCGACGCCCCGCCGGCATCGCGCGCCGGGATGGTCCCGCCGCGCCGCCGCCAGCATCGAGCGGGCGCCGATCACCGCGTTCATCGACTTCGATCTGTCGAGGCCAGCCAGCCCGCTGTTCGACATCGCCGACGCCCGCACCCTAGCCAGCTCACCGTGCCAGGCAGTCCGAGCCCAGCTCAGGAAACCCCTCGAGCAGAGCCCTCGCGCGCTTGATACCGCCGGCGCCTGAACAAGGTCGGGCGCGCATCTGCCGCGATGCCGCGAGTGGCTCGCGCAGCATGGAGGACGTTGTGTGGGTTGCAGGGACCGGTTCATGATCTTGCTGAAGTGGTGCGGCGGCGAACCGCTGCGATGGTCAGAGATGGTCCCTGAACTGGGAAAACGCGGTTCTTATTCTGCCACGTATGGTCCACCACATTAGATTTAAACCGCTATGTCCGAATGGTCTTCGGCTTGTGAAGCGGACCCAGTGTTGTGACCTGTGGCAACGTGGTCTGCTGGGCTGGTTCGCACAGAAGTATGGTTCCCCGATGGCCCCGCTGACCGCACTCGTGACCGTCATCTGATCCCATCACGGAACTCAGCGACCATGTGACGGCCGCGGCAACTTCTGGAGGGCCGGCCTTCTAACGGGGAGAGGGGTGCCGGTCAATCGGGGCTGCCTCTCGGTTCTGTGGTCAGCGGGGCGGTCGTAGATATCTACGCGCTCACGGCGGACGAGACGGCCACCGAGCGGCACGAGATGCTGCATCTGTCGGCACCCAAGCCGGTCGTCACGCGGGGGAGGTGAGCCGCCGCACGGCCGCGACGAGCGTCTCTCGCTGGACCGCGAGGTCGTCCCCGGAGGCGACGTGGGTCTCCGCTCCGCCGTGGATGAGCGTGAGCAGGAGTGCGAACAGCTGGTCGGCGGGCAGGGCGGCGCTGACCTTACCCGCCTTCTGCGCGGCGGCCACCGCGTCGAGCTTGCGCTTGTTCGACGCGGCGGTCTCGGGTAGCTGATTCATCACGCCAGGGCGTTCGAGCTGGTGCCAGCGCACGAGCCGGGCGAGCTGCGGATGCGCGACCGCGAAGTCGAACAGGGCCGCGGCGTATGCCGGGAGTCGCCGGCGGTGAAGGGGACGGCGTCGAGCACGAGAGCGATGTTGGCCTCGAGGACGTTGTCGAACAGCCCTTCCTTGCTGCCGAAGTACGCGTAGATGAGCTGCTTGTTGGCGCCGGCTCGAGCCGCGATCCGGTCCACGCGCGCCCCGGCCAGCCCGAATTCGGCGAACTCGGCGGTGGCGGCGTCGAGGATGCGCTGCTTCGTCGCGGCGGAGTCACGGGTGGCCATGACCAGCATCATACACGTAACCAACTAGTCAGTTGACAGTCGGTGAGGCTCCGTGCTAGCG
>JBKOZW010000098.1:0-12660 GCA_046726095.1 Actinomycetota bacterium | reverse complement strand
GCCCACCTTGACGAGGGCGCGGCGGCGGCCGCGTTCGTTCGGCCGCACGACGTCCGGGTCACGAACGAGGGCGACGTCGCCGTCGTCATCGACCGGATCGCGTCGCTCGGGTGGCTCTCCCGGGTGACACTGAGACTGCCGGACGGGGTGACGTTGGTCGCTCACGTCCCCAACGACGATCTGCACGGCGCCACGGAGGGTGACGAGATCCGGATCGACCTCCGCAACCCCAAGGCGTTCCTGACCGCGGAGGCCGTCCGCTCCGACGTTTGACCGGCCGGACGACCGCACCGTACGGTTGCTGCGTGCGGAAACGAGCGCTGCTCGCGGCGTGCGCGGTCGCAGTTTCATCGCTCGTGGCCTCGCACCCTCGATCGTCCGTGAACATGGCGGCGCATGCTGCCACGAGACCTATGCGGCCCGACATCATCGTGATCGTGACGGACGACGAGCGCACGCGCACGTTTCGTTGGATGCCCCACGTCTGGAACGAGGTCGTGCGCAAGGGCAGGCGCTTCCCCAACGCGATGGTTCCGACGTCGGTGTGTTGCCCCTCCCGGGCGTCCCTGTTGACGGGACTGTTCGCGCATTCGACGAAGGTCTGGAGGAACTTCGACGGGTGGCAGCGGTTCAAGGACGCCGGCATGGAGCGGCGGACCGTCGCCGTCTGGTTGCACGACGCCGGATACCGAACCGCGCTCGTCGGGAAGTATCTGAACCACTTCGTCGGGTCGAGCAAGCCGCCCGGGTGGCGGACCTGGCACTCGTTCGTGGGCGCCAACGGCGCGTACTACGACTACCACCTCCTGAACACGCACGGCTCGGTGACGTACCACGGGTTCGACGACGCCGATTACTCGACGAACGTCCTCCGGTATCAGGCGGTCCGTTTCATCCGGGCGACGCCCGCGGATCGTCCGCTCTTCCTCTACTTCGCGCCGTACGCGCCGCACGGGTCCCCGACGCCCGCGCCCGGTGACGTCGGCATGCGGGTCCCGCTCGGGCCCTTCTCTCGTCCGGACTTCAACGAGAACGACGTCCGCGACAAGCCGTCGTGGATCCGGTCGCTGCCGCTGGCCTCGAGGTCGGCGGTCGACACCTATCGGGCCAACCAGTACCGAACGCTGCAGGCCGTCGATCGCGCGGTCGCGGCGATCGTGCAGGCGCAGCGCGAGCGTTCGCGCCTGGACAACACGCTGTTCGTCGTGCTGTCCGACAACGGCGACATGTGGGGTGAGCACCGGGTCCTGGGCAAGTTCGTCCCCTACGACGCGGCGACCCGGGTGCCGCTGGTGATCCGCTGGACGAAGCGCCTGGGTCCAGCCGGGGGGATGGATCGTCGGCTGGCGCTCAACCTCGACGTCCCGGTCACGGTCGCGGCGGCGGCGCGAGCCGCGACCGACCCGGTCGAGGGTCACGACCTCCTGGGCCACCGGCGACGCCGAGGGTTCGTGCTCGAGGCGGCGCCGTCCAAGAGTCCGGGGGACGACGGCACGAACGTGACACGCCCGGCGTACTGCGGTTGGCGCACGCTCCGGTTCCTCTTCGTGCGGTACGCGAACGGACGACGAGAGTTCTACGACTACGCGAAGGACCCCTTCGAGCTCACCGATCGCCATCGATCTCGGCGCTACGCCGAGGTCCGGCATCGTCTCATCCATCGCACCAGAACGGCCTGCCGGCCTCCGCCACCGGGCTTCCGGTGGCCCTGACCCGGCGGCCGGCTGACCCCCGTCCCGTAAACTGAGGACGCCATGCCGGCCACCGTCGTACTCGGGACCCAGTGGGGTGACGAGGGCAAGGGCAAGGCGGTCGACTACCTCGCCGACCGGATGGACTTCGTGGTCCGTTATCAGGGCGGGAACAACGCGGGCCACACGATCATCGCCGAGGGACGACTGCTGAAGCTCCATCTCGTCCCCAGCGGCATCCTGTACCCCCACATCACGTCCGTGATCGCCGACGGCGTCGTCGTCGACCCGGCCGTTCTGCTCGACGAGATGGAGGAGCTCTCTGGCGCGGGGATCGACGTGTCGAGTCTCAGGCTCAGCCTGAACGCGCACCTGATCATGCCGTACCACCTCGAGATGGAGAAGGTGACCGAACGGTTCCTCGGCAGGAACGCCCTCGGAACAACGAAGCGCGGCATCGGCCCCGCCTACGCGGACCGGGCATCCCGGGTGGGGATCCGCGTCCAGGACCTGTACGACGAGAAGATCCTCCGCGAGAAGCTCGAGGTCGTCCTCAAGGAAAAGAACCAGGTCCTGACCAAGGTCTACGGACGGCTCGCGATGCCGGTCGATCCCATCGTCGACGACTACCTCGGGTACGCCGAACGGCTCCGCCTCCACGTCGCGGACACGTCGAAGCTCCTCCACCTCGCTCTGATGGACGGCAAGCACCTGCTCCTGGAGGGCGCGCAGGGAGCGATGCTCGATCTGGATCACGGCACCTATCCGTTCGTCACGTCCTCGACCCCCACCGCGGGGTACGCGGCCGCGGGGTCGGGGTTCGGCCCGCAACACATCGAGCGCGTGGTCGGGATCACGAAGCCGTACGTCACGCGGGTGGGCGCGGGCCCCTTCCCGACCGAGGCGCTCGACGCGGCGGGCGATCAGATGGGCGAGCGCGGTCACGAGTTCGGCACGACGACAGGACGCAAGCGCCGCTGCGGCTGGTTCGATGCGCCGGTCCTCCGGTACGCAGCCCGGCTCAACGGGTTGACCGAGCTCGTGCTGACCAAGCTGGATGTCCTGTCCGGCTTCGAGCGCGTGAAGGTGTGCGTCGGGTACCTGGTCGAGGGCGAGGTTTTCGACGATGTTCCGCCGACGCAGACCGGACTGCACCACGTGGAGCCGATCTGGGAGGACCTCCCCGGATGGACCGACGACCTGGGCCCAGCGCGAGAGTTCGACGATCTCCCGAAAGAGGCCCAGCGGTACGTCCGGTTCCTCGAGGAGCTCGGGGGAGTGCCGGTTTCCATGGTCGGGGTCGGCCCGGCTCGCGAGCAGAGCATCCCGGTGACGGCGTGAAGGTCCTCGTCGTCGGAGGAGGGGGCCGCGAGCACGCGCTCTGCTGGCGCTTGGCACAGGACCCGACGGTGACGCGCGTGCTCGCCGCCCCCGGGAACGCCGGGATCGCCGAGGTCGCGGACTGCTTCCCCGAGGTCGGGGCGGACGACGTCGAGGCGGTCGTGCGGCTGGTCGAGCGCCAGGACGTGGACCTCACGGTGGTCGGTCCGGAGGTCCCGCTGGTGGCGGGGCTCGCCGACGAGCTCCGCCGTCGCAAGCGGTTGGTCTTCGGGCCCTCCGCCGCGGCCGCGCGCATCGAAGGCTCGAAGTCGTTCGCGAAGGAGGTCATGGCGCGCAGGGACGTGCCCACGGCACGGTGGGGCGCGTT
Organism: Actinomycetota bacterium; assembly: GCA_046726095.1. Taxonomy (GTDB): domain Bacteria; phylum Actinomycetota; class UBA4738; order UBA4738; family HRBIN12; genus AC-51. The sequence continues at coordinate 9,261 of JBKOZW010000098.1, read as the reverse complement.
CGGCGACGTCGCGAGGGCCGCCGCGTTCGTGGATGAGCTCGGCGGCTCCGCGGTGGTGAAGGCCGATGGGCTCGCCGCGGGCAAGGGCGTCGTCGTGGCGCCGGATCGGGAGACCGCGGTCCGCGCGATCGAAGACTGCTTGGTGGGCGGCGCGTTCGGCGACGCGGGACGGACCGTCGTCGTCGAAGAGGTCCTGGAAGGGCCCGAGGTGAGCCTGTTCGCCGTGACCGACGGGAAGGGGTCGTGCGTGCTCCTGGACGCGGCCCAGGACCACAAGCGGGTCAGGGACGGCGACACGGGACCGAACACGGGTGGGATGGGTTGCTACTCGCCGGTCCCGTTCGTCGAGCAGGAGACCGCGACCTGGATCCTGGACAACGTTCTCGCGCAGGTGGTGGACGAGCTCCGTCCGTACCGCGGAGTGCTGTACGCGGGGGTGATCCTGACGGCGGACGGTCCGAAGGTGCTCGAGTTCAACTGCCGGTTCGGAGACCCCGAGGCCGAGGTTCTGTTGCCGCGCATGCCGTACCGGGTCGGGACCCTCCTGCACGCGTGCGCCACAGGCAGGCTCGCGTACGAGGCCGGCCACGCGGGCTTCGTCGAGGGTGCGGCCGTCACGGTCGTGATCGCGAGCGGGGGCTACCCCGGGGAGTATGTGACCGGCCTCCCGGTCATCGGGGTCGGCGACGCCATGACCCACGAAGGGGTGACCGTCTTCCACGCCGGGACCGCTCGCGACCCCTCGGGACAGCTCGTGACGGCCGGTGGCCGCGTTCTCTCGGTGACCGGTCAAGGCGCGACGATCTCCGAGGCCCGCGAGCGTGCATACCACGGCGTCGCGGAGATCCACTTCGAGGGCATGCAGTTCCGAACCGACATCGCCGCGCACTCGTCGTTGGAGGCATACGCATGAGCGAGATGGAGCCCACGCCCCTCGTCGGTGTGCTCGCGGCCTCGCCCGCCGAGCTCCCGATCCTCCGGCAGGCGGGGCTGATCCTGGAGAAGTTCGACGTGCCGCACGAGGTCAGGATCATGTCGTCGTCGCGGAACCCCGACCTGGTCGACGAGTACGCGCGAACCGCCTTCGAGCGAGGTCTCAAGGTCGTGGTCTGCTCGACGGGACTTTCGGGTCACCTAGCGGCCGCGGTCGCCGCCCGGACGGTCCTGCCGGTGATCGGCGTTCCGATCGCGACCGCGCCGCAGATGGTTGGGAACGAGGCGCTCGCGATCACCGCCCAGATGCCCACCGGGGTCCCGATCGCGACGGTCGGCGTCGACGCCGCGGTCAACGCCGCCATCCTCGCCGTCCAGATCCTGGGGGTCGCCGACGAGGAGATGCAGGCGCGCCTGTGGAAGTTCAAAGACGACCTGGCGGAGGGGCTGAAGCTGTGATCCCTCGCTACGAGGTCCCGGAGATCGCCGCCGTCTGGTCGGACGAAGCGCGCATGGCGAACTGGCTCGAGATCGAGCTGCTCGCCGTCGAGGCCTGGGCCGAGCTCGGCGTGATCCCGGACGAGGACGCGCGCGCGTGCCGCGTTCGCGCGTCGTTCACGGCCGAGGCCGTGAACGAGCGCGAGCGCGTGACGCGCCACGACGTCGCCGCCTTCGTCGACGTCGTGGCGGCCTCGATCGGCGACGCGGGTCGTTGGATCCACTACGGGATGACGTCCTCGGACGTGCTCGACACCGGCCTCGCCCTCCAGCTCCGCGCGGCATCCGATCTGGTCCTCGCCGACCTCGAGCGGTTGCTCGCGGCCGTGAAGCGCCGAGCCCTCGAGCACCGCGACACGATCTGCATCGGCCGGTCGCACGGCGTCCACGCGGAGCCGACCTCGTTCGGGCACAAGCTCGCGGTCTTCGCGTTCCAGCTGGACCGCGACCGCGACCGGTTGCGTCGGGCGCGGGATGCGATCTCGGTCGGCGCGATCAGCGGCGTGGTCGGGTCCTACGCGAGCGTCGATCCGCGGGTCGAGGAGCGGGTGTGCGCCCGGCTCGGCCTGCGGCCGGCGGAGGCGTCCACCCAGGTGATCCAGCGTGACCGGCACGCCGAATTCGTCGCCGCGCTCGCGGTCTGCGCGTCGACCCTGGACGCGTTCGCGACCGAAATCCGCCATCTCGCAAGGACCGAGGTGCGAGAGGTGCAGGAGCCGTTCGGCGAAGGCCAGAAAGGCTCGTCCGCGATGCCGCACAAGCGGAACCCGGTCGTGTGCGAGCGGGTGAGCGGGCTGGCCCGGGTGATCCGTGGCCATGTCGTCGCCGCGCTCGAGGACGTCCCGCTGTGGCACGAACGCGACATCTCGCATTCGTCCGCCGAGCGGTTCGTCTTCCCGGACGCGACGGGCCTGCTCGCGTTCATGCTGCGGGACATGGCGTGGGTGATCGAGGGTCTGCGGGTCTTCCCCGAGCGGATGCGGGAGCACGTCGACTCGCTGGGCGGCATCGCGTTCAGCCAGAGCGTGCTGCTGGCGCTCGTGGACGCCGGCCGGCCCCGCGACGAGGCCTACCGGATCGTGCAAAGCGCCGCCGCCGCCGCCTGGGACGACGGCCGTTCCTTCCGCGAGGCGATCGAGGCGGATCCCTCATCAGCAGGTATCGATGTGGACGCGGCGTTCGATCCCTCGCGGTTCCTGGCGAACCTCGGACCGCTCTTCGACCGGCTCGAGAAGCTCCCCGTGGAGGTGGCCGGTGGCTGAGCTCGCGGCACAGGGGAAGGTCCGTGATCTCTACGAGGTCGGTGGCGACCAGCTCCTGCTGGCCGCCACCGACCGGATCAGCGCGTTCGACGTGGTGCTCCCCGACCCGATCCCGGACAAGGGCCGGGTGCTGACCGGCCTGTCGCTGTTCTGGTTCGAGCGCACAGCCGACCTGGTGCCCAACCACATCGTCGGCTGGCGGCGCGACGAGCTGCCCGAGCCGTTCCGGAACGATGCGTCGCTCGCCGGGCGAGCGACGCTCGCCCGGCGAGCCACCGTGATCCCGATGGAGTGCGTCGTCCGCGGCTACCTCAGCGGCAGCGGGTGGGCCCAGTACCGCGAGGGTGGTCAGGTGTGCGGCATCCCGCTCCCGGCCAGCCTGACCGAGTCCGCCCGTCTCCCCGAGGCGATCTTCACCCCGACGACGAAGGCGGCGACCGGCCACGATCTCCCGCTCACGCCGGACGAAGCCCGCGAACTCGTTGGCGCCGGCCTCTACGAGCGCCTCAAGGAGCTCGCGATCGCCGTCTACGAGCGGATCGCCGAAACGGCGATCGCCGCGGGTGTCATCGTCGCCGACACCAAGTTCGAGTTCGGCTTCACCGACGGCGAGATCACCTTGATCGACGAGGTGGGAACGCCCGACTCCTCCCGGTTCTGGCCGCTCGACGCCTACGAGCCGGGGAGGGCCCAGCCCTCCTACGACAAGCAGTTCGTCCGGGACTGGCTCGACGCGGCCGGGTGGGACCACGAGCCGCCTCCCCCGTCCCTGCCGGACGACGTGGTCGCGAAGACCGCGTCCCTCTACGTCGAGGCCTACGAGCGCGTCACCGGACGGCCGTTCGTCGACTACCTACGTGCCGCCGGGGTGGAGGGGGCGTGACCTCCTTCTCCTTCGAGGTCCTCGTCACCCTCAAGGACGGCCTCTCCGACCCACAGGGCAAGGCGGTCGAGTCCGCGCTCCCCGCGCTCGGGTGGTCCAACGTCACGCACGTGCGCGTGGGCAAGCACATCCGGCTCGAGGTCGACGCCCCCGATGTCTCGGTGGCCCGCGGGCAGGTCGAGGAGATGGCGACGCGCCTGCTGTCGAACCCGGTGATCGAGGACGCGCAGGTGATGGAGGGCGCGACGTCGTGAGCGGGTCAACCCCACGCGTGGGGGTCGTGACGTTCCCGGGCTCGCTCGACGATCGCGATGCGCAGCGCGCGGTCGCGCAGATGGGTGGCGACGCCGTCCCCCTCTGGCACGCGGACCGTGATCTCCGCGGTGTCGATGCCGTGATCCTGCCCGGAGGTTTCTCGTACGGCGATTATCTCCGCTGCGGCGCGATCGCACGGTTCGCGACCGTGATGGACGAGGTCGTCGCCTTCGCCGACGGCGGCGGGCCGGTCGTCGGCATCTGCAACGGCTTCCAGGTCTTGTGCGAAGCCGGCCTCTTGCCGGGGGCGCTGATCCGGAACCGCTCGCTCCGATTCATCTGCAGGAACGTCTGGCTCCGCGTGGAGACGTCGCAGACGTGCCTGACGAGCGCGATGACGCCGGGCGAGACGATCCAGATCCCGATCAAGCACGGGGAGGGTCAGTGGGTCGCGACCCCCGAGCAGCTGGAGGTCGTCGAGGGTGAGGGCAGGGTGGTGTTCCGGTATGCGTCACCCGCGGGGATCGTCGACGATGCCCACAACCCGAACGGCGCGACCCACAACATCGCCGGGATCCGCAACGCGGCAGGCAACGTCGTCGGCCTGATGCCGCACCCCGAGCACGCGGTCGACCCCGATGTCGGTCCCGAGGGTGGCCAGCCCCTGTTCGCATCGTTGCTCCACACCGCGATGGCGGGGGTGATCGCGTGAATCTCGCCGTCGACGAGCCGCTCCACCGCCGGCTCGGGCTGACCGACGAGGAGCACGCACGGATCACGCGGACGCTCGGGCGTGCCCCGAACCGGACCGAGCTCGCGATGTACAGCGTGATGTGGTCGGAGCATTGCTCCTACAAGTCGTCGAAGCGTCACCTCCGGACGCTGCCGACCGAGGGGCCCGCGGTGCTCGTCGGCCCCGGGCAGGACGCGGGCGCCGTCGACGTCGGCGACGGGACCGCCGCCGTGTTCAAGATCGAGTCGCACTCCCACCCGAGCGCGATCGAGCCCTACCAGGGCGCCGCGACCGGCGTGGGCGGCATCGTCCGCGACATCGTCTCGATGGGCGCCCGACCGGTCGCCCTGCTCGACCCGCTCATGTTCGGACCGCTCACCGACGAACGCAACCGGTGGCTGTTCGGCGGCGTGGTCGCCGGGATCGGCGGCTACGGGAACTGCATCGGCGTCCCGACGGTCGGCGGCGAGATCAGGTTCGCGGGGCCGCACACAGCGAACCCGACGATCGACGTGATGTGCGTCGGTGTCGCGGACGCGGACGAGCTGGTTACCGCACAAGCACGGTCGCCGAGCGTGGGGTCGGTGATGGTCCTGTACGGCGCGGCGACGGGACGCGACGGGATCGGGGGCGTGAGCGTTCTCGCATCCGCCACCCTCGAGGAGGGTGCCCAGGCGTCGCGACCGAGCGTGCAGATCGGGGATCCGTTCGCCGAGAAGCTGCTGATCGAGGCGTCGCTCGAGCTGATCTCCTCCGGGCTGCTGGAAGGCCTCCAGGACCTGGGCGGCGCCGGCATCACGTGCGCCGTGAGCGAATCGGCCGCGCGCGCAGGGCTGGGGGTCGCGCTCGACCTGGATGCCGTCCCCCTCCGCGAGCCCGGGATGGACGCCTTCGAGATCCTGATCTCCGAGTCGCAGGAGCGGATGCTCGCGATCGTCGAACCGTCCAGGCTCGACGCGGTCCGGACCGTCTGTGATCGGTGGGGTCTACGAGCGGCGGTGATCGGCGTCATGACCGAGGGTGGCGCGCTTGCGGTGCGGCATCGTGGTGCGGTCGTCGCCGACGTGCCCGCGGTGTCGCTGACGGACGATGCACCCGAGTACGACCGGCCCGCGGCGGCGCCGGTCGTCGATGGCGACTCGGCGGTGGATCCGACGTTCGCGACCTTCGACGGAGACCTGACCGAGACGCTCCTCGAGGTGCTCTCCGCCCCCAACGTGGCGAGCAAGCGGTGGGCATACGAGCAGTACGACCGCCTCGTCCAGGGGAACACGATCGCCGGACCGGATTCGGACGCCGCCGTCGTACGGATCGAGGGCTCGCTGAAGGGACTGGCCGTCTCGACCGACAGCAAGGGCCGGTTCGGCGCCCTCGACCCGTTCCTGGGGGGCGCGCACGCGGTCGCCGAGGCGGCGCGGAACGTCGCCGTGTCGGGCGCGACCCCGGTCGCGATCACGAACTGCCTGAACCTGGGGAACCCGGAACGCCCCGAGGTGATGTGGCAGCTCACCGAGTCGATCCGCGGGATCCGGGAGGCGTGCGTTGCGTTCGAGACGCCGGTGACGGGCGGCAACGTCAGCCTCTACAACGAGAGCGACGGCAGCGCGATCTGGCCCACCCCGGTGATCGGGATGGTGGGACTGCTCGCCGATCACCGGCTCCGCGTCCCGAGCGCCTTCCCTCGGCCGGGGCTGGCCATCTACCTCCTCGGCGAGACCTTCGCCGAACTCGGCGGCTCCGAGTTCGCCGAGACGGTCCTGGGCGTGGTGGCGGGCAAGCCTCCCGCGCTGGATCTGGGCAAGGAGCGCGCGCTGCACCGACTGCTTGCCGCGTCGGCGGCACGGACCGTGCTCGCGAGTGCCCACGATTGCGGCGACGGTGGTCTCGCGGTCGCCCTCGCCGAGGCCGCGATCGGCAGGGGCCACGGCTTCGCGGTATCGCTCACGACGGATCTTCCCGACCACGTCGCCCTGTTCAGCGAATCGGCGTCCCGCGTCGTCGTCAGCGTCGATCCGGCGGATGAAGACGAGCTCATGCTGCTCGTGGCGGAACATCGGGTCCCGATCGTGCGGCTCGGCGAGACGGGGGGCCCCCGGGCGCTGGTCGAAGGACTCGTGGACGTTCCCGTGCACGAGCTGACCGACACCTGGGAGGGCGCGATCCCCGGTCTGCTGGGCGAGTCGTAGCGTTTCACGCAGCGTGCACCCTCGTCGTTGTTCCCGAGGAAGGCGAGCGAGGAGGGCGAGATGCGCGACGACCGCCAAGGAGACAGTCAAGACAGGTGGAGGGTCTGGCGGGTGACCGAGCCCGAGGCCGAGTTCCTGCGGAGCCGGACGCGACGGGGGAGGCCCCGACCCGGGCACGAACCGTCCCTGCCCGAGCGCCCGTTCCGCAGGTGGTGGCACGTATGATCGGACGGCTCCCGGCCTTCGAGACGTTCCTCGAAGCGAACCGAGCCCTCGTGTACCGGTACCTCGTCGCGGCGGTCGGCCCGGTCGACGCTGACGACGTGTTCCAGGAGACCTTCCTGGCGGCGCTCCGCGCCTACCCGCGGTGCACCGAGCCCGACCGGCTCGACCGCTGGGTGCTGCGGATCGCGTCCAGGAAGGCGATCGACCACCACCGGGGGGCGGCCCGGCGACCGGTCCCGGTCGCCGCGCCTCCCGACCGGCCGGTCGCCGGGCCGGATCTCACCGCCGACGGCCTGGGGCCGGCGGCGGAGGCGGTCAGGGATCTCCCCTCGCGCCAGCGCGACGCGGTCGCGTACCGCCACGTGCTCGGGTTCAGCGTGGCCGAAACGGCGCGGCTGATGGGCACGACCGAGGATGCCGTCCGCGCCAACGCCTACCAGGGCATCAAGAAGCTAAAGGAGCGAGCGACATGGATGAACGACTGACGATCTCGACGGCCGACGCCGAGCGGCGTTCCCTGGCCGCCGCCGAGCGGTTCCGAGCCACCGCGACGGATGCCGGGCTCGTCGACGTCGCCGTCGGAACGCTCGACTCGCCGGTGGGGGAGCTGTTCGTCGCGGTGACGCCGCGCGGGGTGGCGTCGATCGCGTTCGAGGGGGTCGACCGCGACGCGCTCCTCGGGCGGCTCGCTCGCGAGCTGTCGCCGCGTGTGGTCGCGACGGCGCGCGCCACAGACGACGTGCGCCGGGAGCTCGACGAATACTTCCGTGGCGAGCGCCGCCGCTTCGACCTGCCGCTGGATCGGCGACTGATGAGCCGGTTCATGCGGGATGTCCTCGGGGCGACCTCGCGGGTCTCCTTCGGTCGGCTGGCGACGTACGGCGAGATCGCCGGCACGATCGGCCGGCCGAACGCGGCCCGCGCGGTCGGGGCGGCGCTGGGAGCGAACCCGATCCCGATCGTGGTTCCGTGCCATCGGGTGGTCGGCGCGAACGGCAAGCTCACCGGATACGGCGGGGGCCTGCCGCGGAAGGAGTTCCTGCTCCGCCTCGAGGGGTCGTTGCTCTGACGTGACCCGTGTCACGGCGCCCGGACGGACGCCGTGGTCTCCTCGTCGCATGTCGGACGGGCACCCACGGATCGCGCGCGACCGGGCGACCGTCGCGGAGAGGACCACGATCCATCTCGAGCCGGACCTCCGCCGTGCGATCGAGGCGTTCGCCCGGCGGAACCGCCGGCCGGCGGCAGAGGTCATCCTTGACGCGTTGGGGGAGTACCTGCTGCAACGGGTCGGGGCTCGTCTGCCGCCATGGGTCGGATCCGTGACAGACGCCCCGCCCACGGATCCGTCGACGATCGAGGCCCAGATGCGGTGATCACGCTCGATGCCTCGGCGGTCGTTGCGCTCCTCAGCACGAACGATCGGAACCACGATGCCGCCAGGCGCGTCCTCGCCGGCGGACCGTCCGGGACCGTCGTTCCGGCCAGCATCTTGAGCGACATCGCCCGGGTCGTCGGGTGTCTGCTGGGCCGGCAGGCGGCCCGGACGTTCCTTACCGGGATCGTCGAGGGGGCCACGTTGCTCGACTGCGGTGACGCCGACCTTCCCAGGGTGCTCGAGCTCATGGGTCGCTTCGGCATCGTGGGCCTGACCTTCTCCGAGGCTTCCGTCGTCGCATGCGCCGAGCGGAACGGCGGCTCGATCCTCACGTTCGAGCGCCGCTCGCTCGACGTGGTCGCCTCGGACGTCCCGATCGACCTGCTGCCCTGACGGTCGCACCGGTCGCCGTCGTTCGCGACGCGGCTCCCGCCCGGGCCGGAGCGCCTCGGTACACTGGAGCCCTCGTGGGCGCGGAGTCACCGAAAGAGGAGTGCGGCCTCTTCGGCGTATGGGCTCCCGGCGACGACGTCGCCCGACTCGCCTACTTCGGTCTGTTCGCGCAGCAGCATCGCGGCCAGGAGTCGGCCGGGATCGCGGTCTCCGACGGCACCAACATCCTCGTCTACAAGGATCTCGGGCTGATCAGCCAGGTCTTCAACGAGGCGACCCTGACGACCCTCTACGGGGATCTCGCCGTCGGTCACACGCGGTACTCCACGACGGGGTCCACCACCTGGGACAACGCCCAACCGGTGTTCAAGACCGACGGCGTCCACTCGCTCGCGCTCGGCCACAACGGCAACCTGGTCAACACGACCGAGCTGGCCGACGCGGTGGGCCGGGGGGGCCTCGCGACGACCGATTCGGACATCGTCACGACGATGATCGCGGACGCGGCTCCCGAG
>JBKOZW010000097.1:0-12797 GCA_046726095.1 Actinomycetota bacterium | reverse complement strand
CAGATCGCGTGCGCGAACCGTGCCGCGGGCCCGCCCCATCGCCTCGAGGCCGTCGATCGGCTCGGCGGCCCGGAGCAGCACGGCGCTGCCTTCCCCCTCCCGGCCGGTGACGACGTTCATGCAGTGGTGCATCCCGTACGTGAAGTACACGTACAGGTGGCCCGCCGCTCCGAACATGACCGCGTTTCGCGACGTGATCCCGCGGAACGAGTGGCTCGCCGGATCGTCCTGCTGGTACGCCTCCGTCTCTACGACCCTGGCGCGGAGCCGCTCGCCGGTGGGGAGCGTCCGCACGAGGACGTGCCCCAGCAGGTCGGGTCCCACGATCGTGGAAGGCCGCGCGTAGAAGCGCCGCGGGAGACGGGTCATCGTCCTCGTTTCCGCAAGAAGCGGCGGAGCTTCGACAGCGGCCATGCGTTGATCACGTCGTCTTTCGTCAGCCATCCACGCTGGGCGACCCCCACGCCGTAGCGCATCGCATCGAGATGGCCGACGGCGTGGGAGTCCGTGTCGATCGCGAACCGGACCCCGTGCCGGTGCGCCCACCGCACGTGATCGTCCCGGAGGTCCAGCCGGTCGGGATAGGCGTCGATCTCCAGCGCGGTCCCCGTGCGGGCGGCGGCCTCGAAGACCGCCTCAAGGTCCAGGTCGACGGGTTCCCGGCGTCCGATCTTGCGGGTCGTCGGATGACCGATCACGTGCACGTTCGGATGCTCCATCGCACGGATCATGCGTCGCGTCATCTCCTCGCGCGACTGGTGGAAATGCGAATGGATCGACGCCACCGTCACGTCGAAGCCTTCGAGGAACTCCGGCGGCCAGTCGACCTCGCCGCTCGGATCGATGTTCAGCTCGGTCCCGTGCAGGAGCGTCATCTTCGGGAACCGAGGCTGCAGGGCGGCGATCCGGGCGCGCTGCGCGAGCATCTTCTCGTCCGTCATCCGCTGCATGAACAGGTTCGGCGCGTGATCAGTCACCGCGTAGTAGGCGTATCCCTTCGCCGAGGCCGCCTCGAGCATCTGCTCCAGCGTCGCGACACCGTCGGTGAGGTCCGTGTGCGTGTGGAGATCCCCACGGATCTGCCGGAGGGTCACGACCGACGGAAGGTCCCCGGCGAGCGCCGCTTGCACCTCGCCCCGGTCCTCGCGGAGCGTCGGTTCGATGTAGGGAAGTCCGAGGCGTTCGTAGACCACCTCTTCGGTCTCCGCGGCGATCAGCTCGTCGTCCTCCACCCGGAACAAGCCGTACTCGTTCAGCTTCATGCCCTTGCGCACGGCCATCTCCCGGATGCGGACGTTGTGGGGCTTCGAACCGGTGAAGTAGATCATCGCGGCGCCCCAGGCCTCGATCGGGACGACCCGCAGGTCGACCTGCAGGCCCGAGCGGGTCACGACGGAGGACTTCGCATCGCCGTTCGCGAGCACCTTCGAGACGTCGTCGGCTCCGACGAACACGTCCATCACCGGCGTCGCGTCGTCGCTCGCGACGAGCAGATCCACGTCGCCGATCGTTTCGGCCATCCGGCGGAGCGAGCCCACGTACTCCGCGCGGCGCACCCCGCGGACCTCTCGCAGTCGTCCGAGGACGGTCTCCGCGACATCCAGCGCGACATCGATGTGGACGCGTCCGGTGTCCCGCGACGCGCGTTCCACGGCCTGCAGGACGTTCTCCTCGGTCTTGGCGGAGAACCCCTTCAGCCCCCGGAGGCGCCCTTCGGTGGCCGCGGCGACGAGGGCGTCGAGATCCTGGATCCCGAGCTCTCGGTAGACCACGACCGCCTTCTTGGGTCCGAAGCCCGGGATCGCCGTCATCTCCCGAACCCCCGGAGGCACCTGCGACCGAAGCTCGTCGAGCTCGGGAAAGCTGCCGGTCTCGAGGACGGCGTGGACCTTCTCCGCGATCGATCTCCCGACGTTCGGGATCGCGAGGATCCCCGCATCATCCAGCCCTCGCAACTCGTGCGCGTACCCGCCGATCGAGCGAGCGGCCTTCTCGTAGGAGCGCGGCTTGTACGGGTCGCCCGAGACGATCGAGAGCAGGTCGGCGAACTCCTCGAAGGCGCGAGCGACCTCGTCGTTGGAACGGGGCATCCTTGCCGACCTCAGGCGATGCCGAACAACAGCAAGAGCAACGCCTTCTGCGTGTGCAACCGGTTCTCCGCCTGATCCCAGACCGCGGACCGCGGTCCATCGATCACCTCGTCGGTGATCTCGAGCCCGCGATGGGCGGGCAGGCAATGCAGCACGATCGCGTCCGGGTCGGCCGACTCCACCAGAGCGCGGTTCACTTGGTAGGCGCGGAACACGAGCGAACGCTCCTCGGATTCATCCTCCTGGCCCATGCTCGCCCAGACGTCCGTGTACACGACGTGCGCGCCCTTCACGGCGCTCTGGGGGTCAGGGAGAACCTCGACCGCGCCCCCGGTCTCCTGCGCGATCTCCGATGCTCGCTGCACGATCTGTGGTATCGGTTCGAAGCCTGTGGGAGCGGCCACGCGAACGGTCATCCCGGTCTTCGCGCCAGCCAGGAGCAGCGAATGCGCCACGTTGTTCCCGTCGCCGACGTACGTGAGGATGCGACCCGGCAGCGGACCGGACCGCTCCCGGATCGTCAACAGGTCTGCGAGGGCCTGGCACGGATGCTCGAAGTCCGAGAGCGAGTTGATCACGGGGACCGAGGCAGCGTCGGCGAGCGCCTCCAGCCGCTCCTGCTCGAAGGTCCGCAGCACGATCGCGTCGACGTACCGCGAGAGGACCCGGCCGGTGTCCTCGATCGTCTCGCCGCGTCCCAGCTGGATGTCCGAGGAGCCGAGCGTCAGGGGCCGGGCACCGAGCTGATCGACGCCGACCTCGAACGAGACCCGGGTCCTCGTCGACGCCTTCTCGAAGATAAGCGCAACCGTCTTGCCCGCGAGCGCATCCCGGTAGAGGGTGCGGTCCGCCTTGAGCGTGGCAGCCAGGTCCAGGACGTGGAGGAGCTCGGTCGCGTTCAGGTCGTCGACGGACAGGTAATCGCGGGTCATGTGGCGGGAGTCTAGCCGGGGCGTGCGGAACGGGAGTACTCAGCCGGTCCGGAGCTCGGCATCGAGCTCCGAGGCGAGCCGCTCGACGATCCCGTCGACGACGCGCTGCGCCTCGTCGTCCGTGAGCGTCCGATCCGGCGCGCGGAGATCCACCGAGAACGCGAGGCTCTTGGTGCCCTTCGGGATCCGGTCGCCGACGTAGACGTCGAACAAGGTGCTCGTGTCGAGGAGGGAGCCACCCGCGTCCCGCAAGACCCGTTGGACCGTTCCCGCCGGCGTTGCCTCCGAGACGAGGAACGCCAGGTCGCGGCGCACCGGTGGGAACCGAGGGATGTCACGGAACTCGATCTGCCGGTCCGAGGCGCGGAGGAGCGAACCGAGCCCGACGACGCACACGGCCACGCGACCCTCGATCTCGAACGACGCGGCCACGCGCGGGTGGATCTCGCCGATCAGGCCCGCCGGCGCGCCGCCGATCGAGAGGACCGCGGACCGGCCGGGATGGAACGGCCCCTCCGGCGGCTGACCCAGGGTCCAATCACGGATCCCGAGCGCATCGAGCAGACCCGCCAAGATCCCCTTGGCGTCGAGCGCGTCGAGATCCCGACGCTCGCCCGACCATCCCTCGGCCGCGGGGCCGGCGATCGCGAACCCGGCCTTGCCGACCTCGACGAACGGATCGACCACGCGGAACGTCGTGCCGACCTCGAACAGGCGGACCGTCTGCACGCCACGAGCGCGGTTCAACCCTACGGCGCGGAGCAGCCCCGGGGTCAACCGGGTGCGGAGGAACCCCTCTTCCGCGCGCAGCGGGTTGGTCAACGCAACCGCGTCACGATCGTCAAAGAGCGACAGGTCCGCCTCCGACGCGAACGGCAAGGGGCGGATCTCGTGGAGCCCGGCTCGGGCGAGCACCTCCTTGACCCGCCGAGCGAACGCGTACGGCTCGGGCAGGCCGCCGGCGTGCGGGGCGCGCGGGAGCGTCGTGCCGACCTGACCGTAGCCCTGGATCCGCACGACCTCTTCGATCAGGTCCACCTCGCGCTCCATGTCCGGGCGGTAGCCGGGCACCTCGACGTCGATCCGATCGCCGTCAGCTCGGGTCCGCAAACCGAGGGTCTCGAAGACGTCCGTGGCCGACCCCGGACTCACCTCGTAGCCGAGCAACGCCGTCGCGCGGGCGGGACGGAACTCCACCCATCGCCGCGGGGGCGCCTCGCCGTCGTGCGCCGAGCCTCGAAGGACCTGTCCGCCGGCCCAACCTGCGATCAGCGCCGCGCATCGCGTCGCGGCGTCCTCGCACCCCTCCGGGTCGACGCCTCGCTCGAAGCGGTGCGACGCCTCCGTGTGGAGGTCGAGGCGGCGCGCGGTGAGCAGGATGCCACCGCGCGCGAACGACGCGCTCTCGAGCAGGACGTCGGAGGTCTCGCCGGAGACCTCCGACGTCTGCCCTCCCATCACCCCCGCGATCGCGACGGGCTTGTCCACGTCGCAGATCAAGAGGTCGTCGGCCGTGAGCGTCCGCTCGACGCCATCGAGCGTCGTAAGGGGCTCGCCTTCGGTCGCCTTGCGGACCACGATCCCCGGGCCGGCCAGCCGCTGCATGTCGAAGGCATGCAGCGGCTGGCCGACCTCGAGCATCGTGTAGTTCGTCGCATCCACGATCGCGTCGATCGGGCGGACGCCGCACGCCGTGAGCCGCGCTTGTGTCCGCAGGGGTGCCGGCCGGTGCGCGGCGCTGCGGACGGCCCGGGCGATGTACCTCGGGCACGCCGCCCGGTCTTCGATCCCGATCGTGACGACGTCGGCCGTCGCCTCGTCGATCTCCGTCACGTCCAGATGGGGTGGAGCGAGGGGGACCCGCGTCGCGGCCGCCACCTCGCGCGCGACCCCGATCACGCTGAGGAAGTCGGGCCGGTTCGGCTCGATCTCGATGTCGAACACGACCTCGTCGAGGCCGAGCGCTCCCTTCACGTCGTCCCCGATCGCAACACCCTCGTCGTTGAGCAGGAGGATCCCGCCGTGGTCCTGGCTGATCGCGAGCTCGCGCGGTGAACACAGCATCCCCGGCGAGTCGACGCCCCGCACGGGCCGGACCGCGAGCGGCTCGGCGAGGGCCGGGACGCGCGACCCTGGCGGGGCCCACGGGACCAGATCGCCTTCGCCCATGTTGCGGACGCCGACGACGAGCTCGATCTCACCCTCCGTGTGCCGGATCCTCGCGAGGCAGAGGGTGTCGGCGTTCGGGTGGTCCCGGACCTCGACCACCTGGGCGACGACCACGCCCTCGAGCCCGCCCCACGGCCGCTCGACCCCTTCGATCAGCACGCCCCGCGGGATCAGCAGCTCGGCGAGCGCGTCCGGGTCCATGTCGGTGGGGGCGAACTCCCGCAACCAGGAGAGCGGCACGAGCATCAGGCCGCTCCGAACTGTTCGAGGAAGCGCACGTCGCCGTCGATCAGCATGCGCATGTCCGGGATCGCGTACTTCAGGATCGCGACGCGTTCGATCCCGAGCCCGAACGCGAACCCCGTGTACCGCTCGCTGTCGTAGCCGCAGTTCTCCAGCACCGTGGGGTGCACCATCCCGGCCCCGAGGAGCTCGATCCACCCGTTCCCGCACGTCGGACATCCCACACCGCCGCACTTGAAGCACGAGACGCCGATCTGCGCGCCCGGTTCGACGAACGGGAAGTACGAGGGCGTGAACCGGATACGCCGCTCCTGACCGAAGAGGCTCTTCACCATCGCTTCGAGGGTCCCTTTGAGGTCGGCGAAGGTGATGCCCTCGTCCACGACGAGCGCCTCCACCTGTGCGAAGACGGGGAGGTGTGTCGCATCGGCCGTCTCGCGCCGGTAGACCCGGCCCGGCGCCACGATGTAGACCGGTGGCGGCTGCGACTGCATCGTCCGGATCTGCACGGCTGAGGTTTCGGTCCGCAGCAGCAGTTCCGGATGACCCGGGATCGACACGTACAGGGTGTCCCGCATCGTCCGGGCGGGATGGTCCGGCGGGATGTTCAGGGCCTCGAAGTTGTGCCAGTCGTCTTCGATCTCGGGACCCTCAGCGACGCGGAACCCCAGACGGAGGAACACCTCCACGATCTCGTTCTCGACGAGCGTCATCGGATGCAGCGATCCGCCGGGAGCCCGCCTCCCCGGCAGGCTCAGATCGAGGGCGTCGGCGGCGAGGAGCCCGGCTTCCGCGGCACCCTCGAGCGCCGCGCGGCGTGCATCCCGCGCGTCGGTGAGCACCTGGCGGGTCTCGTTGACCAGCTTCCCGAGTTCGCGCCGCTGTTCCTCGTCGAGCGACCCGAGGGACCGCTGGACGTCGCCGAGCGCCGATCTCCTGCCGAGGATCGACACGCTCGCGGCCTCGAGGTCCTCGAGCGACGACGCGGATGCGAACGCCTCGAGGCCTCGCGAGCCTTCGCGATCGAGGATGCGGCGGATCTCGGGCACGTCCATCGGTCCGCCGAGTGTAGCCGCCGCGTCCGGAGCCCCCGCCTCAGCGCGGCAGCGGGAGGCGAACATGGAACGAGAGCACGTCCCCGTCAACCTCGGCCCACGCGCGACCGCCCTGCGCCTCTGCCACCGCTCGCGCGACGTACATCCCGATCTTGCTGCCGGCGCCCGAGCCGGGCTTGCGCGGTGTGAACAGGGCATCGGCCCCCGCGGCGTCGATCGTCGCTCCGGCGCGCTGGGCCCAGACGTGTAGATCGCCGTCGACTCGTTCGGCCGAGATCGTCGTGCTCCCGTCGCCCGCCCACCACGCGAGCGCCTCCTCGTAGGACAGCAGCGTGGATCTGAGCCGCGCCTGGTCGATGAAGAACGGTCCGGCGTCGCCGGTCCAGATCACCGGTGGGTGGGCGGGATCCCGGACGAGCAGCTCCGAGATCGCGCTCGCGAGGTCGGCCATGTCCGTCTGATCGGGGAACAGCTCGAGCGAGCCCGAGGCCACCCTCGCGGCGTCGACCAAGAGACGGATGATCTGGTCCATCCGATCCGCGTCGTGGACGATCCCGCGAAGCATCATCGCTCGGTGATCGTCGGGGAGCTGATCCCACCGCTTCTCGAGCGCGTAGCCGAACCCTTTCATCGCGGTCAACGGCGAACGGATGTCGTGGGCGGCGGCGGCGATCAGCGCTTCGAGCGCCGCGCCCTTGCCCACCCGGCGGCGAGCCCACTCGAACAGGCACACGGTCGCGGCCGCAGCGAGGTTGAGGCTCTCGGCCCCCCCGGGTTGCGGAACGCGGACCGTCGCGTCGGCGAGCCGGACGACGTCCTGCGGCAGCCCATGCGCCTCGTTGCCGAACACGAACGCGATCCGGCCCGTGAGATCCAACCCGTAGAGGTTCTCCGATCCGCGGGCGTCCATCGCGAACGTTCGAAACCCGCGCACCCGGAGGGACCCGATCGCTTCCGGGGTTCCGATCCCCCGGACCAACGGCAGGTGGAAGATCGAACCCGCCGACGCGCGCACGGTCTTGGGGTTGTAGGCGTCGACCGACGAGCTGGTGAACACCACGCCCGATGAGCCCGACGCGTCAGCGGACCGCAGGATCGTGCCGGCATTGCCGGGATCCCGCACCTCATGCAGGACCGCCACGCAGGCGGGATCCTCATCCACGATCGCGCTCAGGGGCTCGTCCAGGTACGGGGCCACGCCGAGGATCCCTTGCGGCGTGACGGTCGACGTGATCGCGCGGATCAGATCCGGAGCGACGTGGAGCACGTCGACCGCCTGCCCCGACGCACGGACCGCGAGCGGATCGAGGGGATCGTCCACGATCAAGGTCGTCAACCCGCACGGCTCTCGGTCGAGCGCCTCGGCGACGGCACGCGCGCCCTCGACGATGAAGGAGCGGGCGTGGTCCCGGTACGCGCGCTTCCGCAACCTCGCGACGGCCGAGACCTTGGGATTCTTGAGGCTGGTGAGCAACGCGCTTCCCCCACCGGACCCGGCTCCGGCGTGCGGAGTCTACGTGGGTGCAGCGGACATCGCCCGACGCCGATGCCCGTTCAGGATGCCGGCGTTGCCTGCGCGTCTTTCACGGTGGCGACGAGCGACGCGAACGCCGCGGGGTCCTTGACGGCGAGATCCGCCAGCACCTTGCGGTCGACCTCGATGCCCTGGGCCTTCAGCCCATTGATGAAGCGCGAATAGGAGAGGCCGTGCGGGCGGACCGCCGCGTTGATGCGCGCGATCCACAGTCGGCGGAACTGGCCCTTGCGATCCCGCCGGTCGCGGTACGCGTACATGCCCGAGTGCCGGACCTGCTCCTTGGCGATCCGGTAACGGATCCGGCGGCTGCCCGTGTAGCCCTTGGCCGCCTCGAGCACCACGCGGCGCTTCTTCTTGGCGTGGACCGATCGCTTCACCCTCGCCATGACGTCACCGCGCCAGCAGGCGCTTCAGCTTCTTCTGCTCTTTGGTCGCCGTGACCTCGGCCATGCCCTCGACGCGGCGGCGACGGCTCCCGCTCTTCTTGGTGAGCATGTGGTTGCCGGTGGCCTTCCGATGGAGCACCTTGCCGTTGCGCGTGACGCGGAACCGCTTGGCGGCCGCGCGGTGGGTCTTCATCTTCGGCATCGCTGTCTGTCCTTCTATCGGCCTTCGTCGGATGCGGCGGTCGTTCCCACGACCTTCGTCTCCTGCGCCCGCTGCTTGGCCAGTCCGTCGAGATGCCGCCGGTTGGGGCTGATCACCATGATCATGTTGCGCCCCTCCTGCTTGGGCATCGCCTCGACGACCACCAACTCGCCGAGGTCCGACACGAGACGGTCGAGGATCCTGCGACCGAGGTCCGTGTGCGCCATCTCGCGCCCCCGGAACATGATCGTCACCTTGACCTTGTTCCCCGCCTCCAGGAACCGCGTGACGTGGCCCTTCTTGGTGGCGTAGTCGTGCGGATCGATCTTGGGGCGGAACTTGATCTCCTTCAGCCCGGTCCGCGATTGCTTCTTGCGCGCTTCCTTCTGACGGACGTCACGCTCGTACTTGAACTTGCCGTAGTCCATGATCCGACACACCGGTGGATCGGCCTGCGGTGCCACTTCGACGAGGTCCAGATCGAGCTCTTGGGCCTGGCGGAGCGCCTCGCGCGTGTCCACCACGCCGATCTGCTGGCCGTCGGCTCCCACCAGGCGAACCCGTGGAGCCCTGATCCTGTCGTTGATCCGCGGATCGGTGGAGACCCCGCATCACCTCCTATGACGAACGAGCACCGGCAGGTTCGCCGGTGCATGCGGAACATGACCACGCGTGTTGCGCGGGTGGAGTATAGGGCTAGGCACCGGCACGCGTCGACCTGCGTCTCACCATTCGTCGTCGTCGCCCTCATCCACCAGCAGCCGGTCATCCTCGCTCGAGTACCCGAACGCGATCTGCAGGATCCGGCCGGGATCAGTGCCGGTGCACCGGACGCGATGCGCCTCCTCAGCGGGCACGGTGAATTCCTCCCCGACCGCAGCGTCCACCGTGCGATTGCCGATCTCGACCGTGAGCCCGGGATCGAGGACGATCCACATCTCCTCGCGGAGACGGTGGTAGTGCGCTCCCGTCCTGGCTCCCGGGTCGACCGTCACGAGACGGACGGTGACCGGTTGGTTGAGCGCGTAGGTCGCGAGGCGCCCCCAGGGCCGGTCCACGATCACCTCGATCCGGCCTCCGACACCTGCTCGAGCACGGACGCCATCTCGAGCGCGGCCGCCGCAGCTTCCCATCCCTTGTTGCCGTGGATCCCTCCCGCCCGGGCCTCCGCCTGGTCGAGGCTGTCGGTGGCGAGGACCTCGAAGATGCACGGGATGCCGGTCGAGCGGCTCACGTCCGCGATCCCGCGCGCGGCCTCGGCGGCGACGAGATCGAAATGCGCCGTCTCGCCGCGGATCACCGCACCGAGGCAGATCACTGCGTCGAAGCGTCCGGACGCGGCGAAACGTTGGGCCACCATCGGGATCTCGAAGGCGCCGGGGACCCACGCCACCGTGACGGCGTCCTCCGGCACCCCGTGGTGCGCGAGGCCCGCGCGCGCGCCGTCGACGAGCTTGGTCGTCACGGGCTCGTTGAAGCGGGCGGCCACGACCGCGACGCGCCGGTCCTCGCCGAGCAGCTCGCCGCGCACGATGCTCATCCGGACTCCCCCGGAACGTCCAAGAGGTGGCCGAGCTTCTCCGCCTTCGTCCGGAGGTACCCGATGTTGTGCGGCGTCGGCTCCGTCTCCAGAGGGATCCGCTCCACGATCGAGAGTCCGTGACCCTCGAGCCCGGCGCGCTTTTCCGGATTGTTCGTGAGCAGCCGCATCGTCCGAACGCCGAGATCCGTCAGGATCTGCGCCCCGATCCCGTACTCGCGCTGATCCGCGGCGAACCCGAGTTCGATGTTCGCCTCGACCGTGTCGCGTCCCTGATCCTGGAGCTCGTAGGCACGGAGCTTGTGCGTGAGGCCGATCGCGCGGCCCTCGTGGCCTCGGATGTACAGGACGACGCCGCGCCCTTCCTTGCCGATCAGCTCGAAGGCACGCTCCAGCTGGCTCCCGCAATCACACCGGAGGGAACCGAACACGTCGCCGGTGAGACACTCCGAGTGCACCCGGGTCATCACGTCGGCGCCGTCCCCGATGTCGCCCAGCACGAGCGCGACGTGCGTGCGGCCGTCGATGACGCTCTCGTAGGCGTACGTCCGGAACTCGCCCCACGAGGTCGGGATCGTGGCCGTCGCGACGCGCTCGACGAGGACCTCGCGACGCCGTCGGTACTCGATCAGGTCGGCGATCGAGATGAGGCGGAGGTCGTGTTCCTTCGCGAACCGCGCGAGGTCCGGGAGCCGAGCCATCGTGCCGTCATCGTTGACCGTCTCGCACAGGACGCCGGCCGGGTACATGCCGGCGAGGCGCGCGAGGTCGACCGCCGCCTCCGTGTGCCCGGCCCGCCGCAGGACCCCGCCCTCCCGGTACCGCAAGGGGAAGATGTGGCCCGGTCGGAGGACGTCTTCGGGCTGCGTGTTGGGGTCGATCAACGTGCGGATCGTCGTGGCGCGGTCCGCCGCGGAGATGCCGGTCGTGACGCCACGGCGAGCGTCGACGGACACCGTGAATGCCGTGCCTTGGTGGTCGGTGTTGGCCGCGACCATGAGCGGGATGTGGAGCTCGTCGAGCCGCTCGCCCAGCACGGGCATGCAGATCACGCCGCTCGTATACCGGACCATGAACGCGATCGTCTCGGGCGTGACCTTCTCCGCGGCGACGATCAGGTCGCCTTCGTTCTCGCGATCGGCATCGTCGACCACGATCACGATGCGGCCCCGCGCGATCTCGTCGATCGCCTCGGGGATCGTCGCGAACGCGTCGGCGTCCACCTCATGCAGCCGCTCGCTCATCAGCCCGCCCTTTCCATCAGCCGTTCCACGTACTTCGCCAGCACGTCCGTCTCGATGTTGACCGGATCGCCCTCCCGGATCGACCCGAACGTCGTGACGGCCCGTGTATGGGGGATCACCGCGATCGTGATGCCGTCGTCATGCAGCGACGCGATGGTGAGGCTCACACCATCGAGCGCGACGGATCCCTTCTCGACCATCGCTCGGATGAGGTCCAGGGGGACGCGGATGCGAACGGTGGCGCCGCCGATGTCGTCGGGTGCGAGCGAGGTCACGGAGCCGACGCCGTCGACGTGTCCCTGGACCAGGTGTCCACCCAATCGGGCGGCGAGCGACACCGGCCGCTCCAGGTTGACGCGGTCGCCCGGCCGGAGTCGTCGCAAGCTCGATCGTTCCAGCGACTCGTCGGTGAGGTCGAAGGCGAGCGACACGTCGGCGCGTTCCACGACGGTCAGGCACACCCCGTTGACCGCGATCGAGGAGCCGACGCCCGTATCCGCCGGCACCGTCCTGCACGACACGGTCAACCGATGGTCGCGGAGTCCCTCCACGACCCCGAGCTCTTCAACGATCCCGGTGAACATCCGCCACCACCTTCAGGTCGGGGCCGATCCGCTCGACCCGCTGGATGGACAGCGGGAGGGCGACGCCGACGGGGGCGAACCCTTCGCCACCCACGACGCCGGGCGCGGCGGAGCCGCCGAGCACCTTGGGGGCCAGGTACAGCACGATCCGATCGACGAGGTCGTCCCGCAGGAACGACCAGGCGAGGCGGGCGCCGCCTTCGACGAGGACCCCCTGGACGTCCCGCTTGCCCAGGACCTCGAGCAGCGCTCCGAGCGACACGCGCCCGTCGACGTCGCGGTCGAGGACCAGCACCTCGGCGCCCGCGTTCCGCCATGCGCTCAGGGTCGCGTCCTCAGGGACGTCGGTCGTCGCGACCAGGGTCGGCGCTGACCCGTCGAAGAGCCGCACGGATGGGTCCAGGCGACCGGACGAGTCGACCACGACGCGGATCGGCGCTCGGGCCTCCGCGAAACGCTCGTCCCGCACCGTCAACGCGGGATCGTCGTTGGCGACGGTTCCCGAGCCGACGACGATCGCGTCCGACCAGGCGCGCAACCGCTGCCCGTCGGCGCGCGCGTCCGCAGACGTGATCCATCGTGACGAACCGTCGGCTGCGGCGGTCCTGCCGTCGAGCGAGGCGGCTTCCTTCAGGATCACGAAGGGCCGGCCGGTGCGGACATGACGCTCGAACGCGATGTTGAGCTCACGGCACTCGGCGTTGAGCACCCCCAACGAGACCGCGATCCCCGCCCGACGGAGGTCGGCGAGGCCGGGAGCCCCGTCGCCCAGGTTGGGATCGGTCGCTCCGACGACGACGCGCGACACGCCGGCG
>JBKOZW010000096.1:0-4439 GCA_046726095.1 Actinomycetota bacterium | reverse complement strand
CGGGACCTTTCCCAGCAGCTCGCGCGTTGCGGCCACCCCGTAGGTCGTCGCGGCCGGGTCGCCGGGACCGTTGGAGAGGAACACCCCGTCGAACCTGCCGCGGGCGATCGTCGAGGCAGGCGTCTCCGCCGGGAAGACGGTGCACTCGATCCCGCTCCCGGCGAGCATCCGCAGGATGGTCCGTTTGAGACCGAAGTCGTACGCGGCGACCCGGAAGACCGGCCCGCGATCGGCGAACGCCGGCCCGACCGTAGAGCTGGACTCGTAGGGCTCGGTGGTCGAGACCGTCCGGGCGAGCTCGGCCCCGACCATCCCTGGGGACGATCGGACACGCTCCACGAGCGACGTGGGGTCGAGATCCTCCGTCGAGACGGCCGCGCGCATCGACCCGCGGTCGCGGATCCGCCGGGTCAGCATCCGCGTGTCGACCCCCTGGATGCCCACCACGCTGGACGCAGCCAGCGCGTCGGCAAGGATCCCGGTCGATCGCCACGAGCTCGCACGGCGTGATGCCTCGCGCACCACGAACCCGGCGACCTGCACCCGCTGGCTCTCGGGATCCTCGTCGTTGACGCCGTAGTTGCCCTGGTGCGGCGCCGTCATCGCGACGATCTGCCCGGCGTACGAGGGGTCCGTGAGGACCTCCTGGTAGCCGGCCATGCCGGTGTTGAACACCGCCTCGCCGAACGATTCCCCGGGTGCCCCGAAGCCCCACCCGCGGAACACCGTCCCGTCCTCGAGCGCGAGCACCGCCGCCGCGGCCCCCGTCATCGGGTCGGCTTCCCTTCCGCGACGACGAGGGAGCCGCGCAGGACGGCGTACACGACGGCACCCCGAAGCCGGCGGCCGAGGAACGCGCTGTTGCGGGCCTTCGACGCGAACGGCGGCTCGACCACCCACTCTCTCTCCGGGTCGAACACGACCAGGTGCGCCGGGCGTCCCGGTCGGATCGGACCACCGTGCTCGCCCGCTCCCAAGATGCGGGCGGGGGTCGTCGACATCGCTTCGATCGCCCGCGTGAGCGAGAGGTGACCCGGCTCGACGAGCTCCGTGAGCACCGCCGCGAGGGCCGTCTCCAGTCCGATCGTCCCCGGCGGCGCCAGATCGAACTCGGATTCCTTCTCTTCCACCGCATGGGGCGCGTGGTCCGTGGCGACGGCGTCGATCGTCCCGTCCGCCAATCCCACGCGGAGCGCGTCCCGGTCCTCGGGGGTCCGAAGCGGCGGGTTCATCTTCCGGTTCGTGTCGTAGGTGGCGAGGTCCTCGTCGGTGAACGTCAGGTGGTGCGGTGTGACCTCCGCCGTGACCCGGAGCCCCTCGGCCTTCGCCCGCCGCACCTGCTCGACCGTTCGAGCGCTCGACACGTGACACAGGTGGAGCCGTGCCCCGGTCGCGCGCGCGAGCGCCAGGTCGCGTGCGACGACGATCTCCTCAGCCTCCGCGGGTCGGCCCGCGAGGCCGAGCGACGCCGATCGGATGCCCTCGTGCATGTGCCCGCCTTCGACCAGCGAGGCGTCCTCTGCATGTTCGGCGATGACCACGTCGTCGCCGAACGCTTGAACGTAGAGGAGGGCGTTGCGGAGCAGACGCGCCGTCGGAACCGGCTTGCCATCGTCGGAGAACATGCGCACGCCCGCCGCGACCATCTCCCCCATCTCGGCCAACACCTCGCCACCGAGACCTCGGGTGATCGCCCCCACGGGGAAGACGTCGCAGAGACCGGCCGCGGCCGCGAGGTCGCGGACGGCCTGGATCACGGCGGAGTTGTCTGCCGGGGGGCCCGTGTTCGCCATCGCGGCGACCGCCGTGTAGCCACCGGCGGCCGCGGCTCGCGTGCCGGTTGCGATCGTCTCCTTGTGCTCGTCGCCCGGCTCGCGGAGATGCGTGTGGAGATCGACGAGCCCGGGTGCGATCACCAAGCCGCGCGCGTCGATCCGCTCCGCGCCCTCCGCCGCGTCGAGGCCCGCGACGACGCCGTCGGTGACGACGACATCGCGGACCGCATCGACGCCGTCGGCCGGGTCGATCACGTGGCCGCCGGTGAAGACGTACCGCCCCGTCACGACCCGTCCTCCTTGGTCGCCCCCAGGAGCAGGTAGAGCAGCGCCATGCGGATCGCGATGCCGTTCGTCACCTGCTCCTCGATCACCGAGCTCGGGAGGTCGGCCACGTCCGAGTCGATCTCGACGCCACGGTTCATCGGGCCGGGGTGCATGATCAACGCCTCGTCGGGCATCAGCCCCACCCGTTCTCGCGTCAGCCCGAAGAACCGTGAGTACTCGCGCACGCTGGGGAAGAACTCGAGCCGCTGACGTTCCTTCTGCACCCGCAGCACGTAGCAGACGTCGAGCTTGGGGAGGACGGCGTCGATGTCGTAGCTCACGTGCACGCCCCACACGGGTGCGTCCGGTGGGATCAGGGTTGGGGGGCCGACGAGCGTGACGTCCGCTCCCATCTTCACCAGACCGAAGCTCAGAGACCGGGCGACGCGGGAATGCAGGACATCGCCGACGATCGCAACGCGCAACCCCTCGAGCCGATGCAGCCTCTCGCGCATCGTGTAGAGGTCGAGCAGCGCCTGCGTGGGATGCTCGTGCGTCCCGTCGCCGGCGTTCAGGACGTGGGCGTCGACCCAGGCGGTGAGCTGCAGCGGCGACCCACTCGACGAGTGGCGGATCACGATCGCGTCCGCGCCCATCGCCTGGAGCGTGAGGGCGGTGTCCTTGAGCGACTCCCCCTTGGCCACGCTCGATCCGCTCGAGCTGAAGTTGATCACGTCCGCCGACAGCCGCTTGGCGGCGAGCTCGAACGAGATCCGCGTTCGCGTCGAGTTCTCCAAGAAGAAGTTCACGACGGTTCGCCCGCGGAGCGCGGGGACCTTCTTGATGACGCGCGTCCCCACCTCGCGGAAGGAACCCGCCGTGTCGAGGATCCGGGTCACGTCCTCGGCGGTGAGGTCGTGCATCGACAGCAGGTGCTCGTTCATCTCAGCGCGCCCCTTCGACGACGACGCCGTCCTGCCCGTCGACCTCGGCGACCAGGACGCGGACGTCGTCGGCTCGACTCGTCGGCACGTTCTTGCCGACGAAGTCCGCTCGGATCGGGAGTTCCCGGTGTCCGCGGTCGACGAGGACGGCGAGCTGGATCTTCCGTGGACGGCCGAGGTCCATCAGGGCGTCCATCGCCGAGCGGATCGTGCGCCCCGTGTACAGGACGTCGTCCACCAGCACGACCGTTTTCCCGGAGACATCGAACGGGATCCGTGTCTCGTGGACCTCGGGGGCCTCCGCGCGCATCCCGATGTCGTCACGGTAGAACGTGATGTCGAGGACGCCGACGGGGATCTCGACCCCCTCGATCCGTCTGATCTCCTGCGCCAAGCGTCTCGCAAGGTCGTCGCCGCGATCGGCGATGCCCACGAGGACGACGTCGGTGACGCCCTTGTCGCGCTCGAGCACCTCGTGGGCGATCCTCGTGAGCGCGCGACGGACGTCGTCGGGCTCCATCACCTTCCCGCTCATACGGGAACGCCTCCCCGCGTCGGCAGGGAGGCGCACAGGTTGTGGCGCATCTCAACTCCCTTCCCGGCCTCGCCGGACCGGCTTAAAGGGGACGATGATCGCCCGCGAGCATACGGCCGGGCGGCCGGACCCGCAAGCGGGCGCGTTCCTGTCCCTCCCGGGCCGGCGGGGCTATCCTGGGGTGAGATCCGAGAGTCAAGATCCGAGAGTCAAGATCCGAGAGGCCAGATCCGAGAGGCCAGATCGAGAGGAAGGTTCGCAGCCATGGAATGGGGCGTCGTCGCGATCATCGCGGTCGCAGTCGTGCTCGCCGGATCGAAGCTTCCCCAGCTCGCGAGGAACGTCGGTCGCGCCCAGGGGGAGTTCAAGAAGGGCATCCGCGAGGGGGCCGTGGAAGAGCCGGAATCCGCGCCGTCCACACCGTCCTCGCAGGCGGTCCCGCCGGCCTCCGATCAACCGAAGACCGAGCAACCACCCTCCGGTTAGCGCACACCCGACCCTGCTCTCGCGTCATCCGCCTCGCCCTCGCGTCGCCTCGTCTCGGGCGATCCGCCCCAGGATGCCGTTCACGAACCGCTTCGATTCGTCCGATGACAGTTCTGCCGCGGCCTCCACCGCCTCGCTGATCGCCACGGACGGGGGCACGTCGTCACGGTGCAGGAGCTCCTCGACCGCCACCCGGAGGATCGTCCGGTCGAGCGCCGCCATCCTGCCGACGCTCCAGTCCTCCGCTCCTCGTTCGAGGACCAGATCGATCGAGGGGAGATGTTCTTCGACGCCCGAGATCACCTCGTGTGCGAACGGAGGGACGTCTCGGCCGGCGCCCAGCCAGTCGGCGACCACGTCCGTCGGCGTGGGGGCCCGGCCGGCCGCCCGGGGGTGGCGGCGCCCCCCGCGACCCCGGGCCGCCCCCCCCCC
>JBKOZW010000095.1:0-18746 GCA_046726095.1 Actinomycetota bacterium | reverse complement strand
CGAACACGTACAGCGTCGAGACGTCGGACCTCCACGCATGGGTCGAGGTGCCTTTCGAAGACTACGGCTGGCTGCCCTTCGAACCGACGCCCGGGGGGATGGTGAACCCGGAGATGGCGACCTACATGACGGCGCCGGGAGGCACGACGTGCCCGAAGTCGAACGATTGCCAAGGCACCGGCCACGAAGGGAGCGGAGCACACCCGGGACAGCCGGAGCCCGGGACGGTCCAGGGCCGAGAGGGCAGCGATCCGATCAACACGCGGCCGAACGGCGGCGTCACCACGACCACGCTCCCCGAACCGAGCCGGGGCATGCGGCCGGTCACCCTCGTCGCATGGCTCGCTCTGGCGGCCGCCCTGGTGCTCGTCGCCATCCCCCTCATCCGTTGGCTCCGACGCCGACGGACGGTCCGACGTGCGGCGCGCGAGCCTCGCGCGTTGATCCTAGCGACCTACGACGTGTTCTCGGATCGCGCCGGAGATCTGGGGTTGGGCCGTGGACCGGGCGAGACGCCCCGCGAGTACCGGCGCCGCATCGAGGCGACCGACGTGTTGACGGACGGCCACATGGAACGGCTCACGGGTACGGTCGTTCGTGCCGCGTATGGGCCGCGTCCCGTCACCGATCACGACGCGGCGGACGCAGCGGCGGACGCTGAGCACGTGATCCGCGATCTCCGCCGGTCCACGCCGTTGCGGCGCAGGATCGTCGGCATCTACCGACGCGACTGACGCGTCAGGTGCCGGTCGCGGTGTGGGCCGCGGCCTCGCGAAGGCCCCGGACGAAGCGCTCCCGATCCTCTTCGAAGGAACGGACGTTGCTGTGCACAGAGGTCGCGATGTCGTCGATCGCGACGAAGAAGGCCATCTGACCGTCCTTGAGCGCGTCGATCACTTCGCCGTCACGACGGCAGATCTTGAAGATCGACTGTCCGTCGGTGACAAGCTTGACCTCGGAGAGATGTCGGTCGAGCCCGGCCTTCTTGTTGAGGAAGTCCCACGAGCGGCGGACCCGTTGCAGCGACATGCCGCCGTCGATCAGCGACTTGACGACGCGCAGGGCGACCAGGTCGCGGAACGAGTACAGACGAGGGACGCCGGGCCTTCCGCCGGTGCTCTGCACCGATGGTTCGACCAAACCGATCTGGTCCCAGTAGCGCAGCTGTCGTGCCGAGCAGCCGGTGAACTTGCATGCCTGATGAGCCGTGAACCCCTCCATACGCGACGCGATCCCCTTCGGTTCCTCTCTCCGCGAACCACCCAACATGGGCGGCCGTCGGATCGGACGGGGAAGCTGTCTGCTTTCCGGCCTGACGGTGAACGCCCGAGGAAGAGGGCTCGTTGTACACCCCTCCGCGCACCTCTGGCAACCGTCGAGCTAGCGACGCGTGAGAAACCATCCGCTCGAACTACACGGCGATGGTTCGCGACGACAGCGTCACGAACGACGGAAGCGAGCGGCGAGTCGCCCGATCAAACCGGTGACCGAGAACGCGCCTTCTTCCTGCATCGCGCGGACCTGGTCGCGGCCGAGCTGGCCCAGGTAGCGATAGATCAGCAGCGCCGACGACACCATGATCGCGAAGCCGATCAGGGCGAACCAGATCGAGGCGCCGATCAGGAGCAGCAGCACGCAGCCCAACAGGAACGCGACCGCCGCCATCCGGATGCCACGCGTGTGGTGCGTGTACAGGTCCGTGCGACCGACCTGCTCCACGAAGGTCGGATCGTCCTCGGCGAGCCGCCGCTCGATCTCGTCGAGGATCCGCTGTTCGTGATCGTTGAGAGGCATCCCGTCCCTCCGGCGTCGAGGTTCCGACCGCCTGTCACCGATTATAGGGAGGGTCCCCCGAAGGGCGGAAGCCTCGGGAGGGATCGCGGGCGGTCGCGGGCGACCGCGGCCGCCCGCGATCCCGGTCCAGGAGCGTGGCCTGGGTCGCCGACCCACGTCCGAACCGCTTCTCGATCCGGTCGAGCGTGCGCTCCACGTCGTCCCAGCGGCCTGCGCGGAGCAGCGCCAACTGCTCCGCGCCGGCCCCGACCAGACCGCTCGCCTGCACGCCCAGCAACCGGATCCGGCGGCCGCTGCCGGGCAGCGCTCGGTACAGCTCCTCGACGGCGTGGTAGAGGTCCGCACCCACGTCGGTCGGGTCGCGGACGGTCCGGGACCGGGTCAGCGTGGTGAAGTTCGCCAGGCGAGCCTTGAGCGTCACGGTCCGTGCGCGGTAGCCGTCCTCGCGCAACCGCGCGGCGACGCGACCCGACAGATGCAGCAGCTCGCGCAAGATCCGATCGTCGTCGTCCAGGTCCTGGTCGAACGTCTCCTCGTGCCCGACCGACTTGGGCGCCTCGTACGGCACGACCTCACGATCGTCCCGGCCGTGCGACAGCGCGGTGAGGTGACGCGCCGCGGCCTCCCCGAGCAGGCGCTCGAGCACCTGCTCGGGGGTTCGCGCCAGGTCGCCGATCGTCCGGATCGCCAGCCGATCGAGCAGGTCGGCGGTCTTCTCCCCCACGCCCCAGAGGCGCCCGACCGGAAGCGGTTCGAGGAACGCGACGGTCCCGGAGGCCGGGACGTGCAACAGCCCGTCGGGCTTGCAGTGGGCGGAGGCGAGCTTCGCGACGAACTTCGTCGAAGCGACCCCCGCCGAGCACGTCACCCCCACGTCGGCTTCGACCGTGGCACGGATCTTCGCCGCGACGGTGGGGGGGTCGCCGAACAGCCGGGTCGCGCCCCCCACGTCGAGGAACGCCTCGTCGAGGGAGATCGGCTCGACGAGCGGCGTGAACGACAGCAGCACCTCGCGGAACCGGTTGGAGTGCACGCGGTAGGCGTCGAAGTCCGGAGCGATGAAGATGCCATCGGGGCAGAGCCGTCGTGCCCGGACCGACGGCATCGCCGAGCGCACCCCGAAGCGCCGGGCCTCGTACGAAGCGCTCGTCACCACGCCGCGCGAACCGGTCCCGCCGACGATCACGGGTTTCCCGCGGAGCGATGGCTCCTTGAGCACCTCGACGCTCGCGTAGAACGCGTCCAGGTCGACGTGCAGGATCGGCTCGTCCGGTCGGGTCACGATCAGTCGTCCACGACGATGGCGGGCTCGCGACCGGTAGCGCCTGCGGCGAGCCGGAACCCGACGAGCCCGATCGCCGCGACGATCGCTCCACAGACGACCATCGTGCCCCGCACCGGGACCGCGTTCCCGAAGATGAAGATCGCGATCGAGCCGAACAGGCCCACCGCCTCCTGGGTCGCGACGAACAAGCTCGTGACCCGGCCCCGCTGGTCCTCGGACACGACGCGCTGGATGTAGGCGAACAGCACCGGGAAGAACCACGCGAACCCGAAGCCCTGGACGGCCGTCGCGACCATCGCGACGCCGAGGTTGCCCGCCGCCGCGTAGACGAAGATGCCGGCGCCGATCAGCGCGACCCCGGCGCAGATCACGGCCGTCTCGCGCCCGACGGCGCGTTGCGTGGATGCCGAGATCAGCGCGCCCGTGAGCGCCCCGCAGCCGTGCAGCCCCCACAGGACCAGGACGACCGACGGCCCGACGCCCAGCGTCTCACGGACGAACAGCGGCTCCAGCACGAAGAAGACGTTCACGAGGATCCAGCCGGCCGACGTCACGACGAGCAGCAGGCGCAGCCCCGGATGCCGCCACGCAGTGCCCGCGCCGGCCCGGAGGTCGCGGACCGACACGCTGGGGATCTCGCCCCGTTGACGGACGTCGGGGATCCACACGAGGAACGCGGGCGCGAGCAACGCGGAACCGAGCGCGATCGCGTACGCGACGTCGGCGCCCGCGGTGTCGATCAGGATCGCGCTGCCGATCCCTCCGACGATCAGGGCTGCCTGGAAGGCGATCGCGAGGATCGCGTTCGCGCGGACCAGGGCGTCCTCGGGAACGAGCAGGCCCGTGAGGGCCGACCGGGCGGGCTCGATCGTCGCCCACGCCGACCCGAGGATGAAGGTAGCTACGTAGAGCCACGCGATGGATGGCGCGACGATCGCGACCGGGAGCGCGGCGGCAGCGAGCAGGTAGCCTCCCACCCCCAGCCACTTGGGGCTCCCCCGGTCCACGGCGAGTCCCTGGACGATGCTGACCACGATGAACGGGACGGAGAGCGACGCGCCGAGCACGGCCATCTCACCGGGCCCGGTTTGGAACCGGTACGCAGCTTCGGTGAACATCGTCCCGAACGCCGTCCAGAACGCGAGGCTGAACGCGGCGTGCGCCGAGACGACGAACCGGAAGGAACGTGACCCGATCGGAGCCCCCATCTGGCCCAAGGCTACCGGCGGCGCTCGGATCAGCCGGCAGACCCGGGGCTCGCGTGCCAGAGCCGCCGAGGTGGCGCGTGCAACGCCGTCGGCTCGGCCATCGATTCGCGCAGCCGCCCCTCGCGACGCGCCCGGTGGAGCTCCGTGAGGTCCCAGACCTCTTCGGCCGTGATGCTCATCCCCTTCACGCCCGTGCGACGCAGCTGGCCCCACACCGCGAGCGCGTACGCGTGGAACACGGTCTTCGCGACCTTCGGCTGCACCGACTCGAACACCGTCACCTCGATCGGACCGGTGGCATCGTCGAGCGACACGAAGATGATCCGCTGGCCGCTCCGGACCGCCGGCGTCTGCGAGGCGATCTTGACCCCGGCGACCATCACCCACGCGTCCTGACGACAGCGGTGCAGGTCCTCCGCCCGCGTCACACCCAGGTCCTTCAACAGCGGTTCGAAGAAGCTCACCAGATGCCGGGTCACGTCCAGCCCGAGCACCTCGAGCTCCGCCCGGACCACCTCCGCGTCGGTGTAGTCCGCGAACCGATGCGTGGGCGTCGTCGCGTCGGCCAACGTGAGCTGGTCGCCTTCGCGCGGCGCCTCGACCGTGATCGAGTCGTAGAGCCGGCCCCGCCGGTTCCGGTCGTCGGACAAGGCATCGAAGCCGCCGGCGTGCGCGAGCGCCTGCGTGACCGGTCGCGAGACGGTGGTGCGCCGGAGGAAGTCGCCCACGTCCCGGAACGGCCGGTCGGCGCGACCCTCGAGGATCGACCGGACCTCGGCGTCGCTGATCCCATGCACGTCTTGGAGGGCCAACCGGATGCCGAACCGGTACCCCGGGTCGCGATCGACCTCTTCGACGACGTAGTCCGGTTCGCTCCGGTTCACATCGAGCGGCAGGATCGGGATGCCGTGGCGACGGACGTCGTCCAGGATCAGACGCTGCGGATACATCCCGGGGTCGTGCGTCAGCACGCCGGCCAGGAAGTGCGCGGGGTAGTTCGCCTTGAGCCAGGCGGAGCGGTACGTCGGGACGGCGAACGCCGCCGCGTGCGCCTTGCAGAACCCGAACGACGCGAACTGCGCCACGGCATCCCACGTCTGCTCGGCGGCCTCCCGCGAGACCCCTCGTGCGGTAGCCCGTTCCAGGAAGTCCCGCCGGAAGCCGGGCAGCAGGTCCTCGCGGTCGAGGTGCCGGCGGATGTGATCGGCATCGGTCAGGTCGTACCCCGCGAGCGCCGCGAGCGTCCGCATCACCTGCTCGTGGTAGACGATCACGCCGAACGTCTCCTGCAGCGCCGGCCGCAGTCCCGGGTCGATGTAGTCGGGCCGCTCGAGCGTCATCCGCCGCGACAGGTACGGGCGGATCATGTCGGACTTCACCGGACCAGGCCGGAACAGCGAGATGTCGACGATCAGGTCCTCCCACCGCTCGGGCTGCAGCTTCTGGAGCAGCTCCCGCTGGCCCGGGGATTCGATCTGGAAGCACCCGAGCGTGTCCGAGGCTCGGATCATCCGGAACGTGGGCTCGTCGTCGAGCGGGATCCGATCGAGGTCGACCTTCTCCCCCGTCGTGCGGGCGATCTCGTCGAGCGCGTGGCGCATCGACGAGAGCATCCGCACGCCCAGGATGTCGAGCTTGAGGTAGCCGAGCAGCTCGACGTCGTCCTTGTCGGCCTGCGCCATCCGGTGCCCGTTCGCGCTGCGCTCGAGGGGCACCCGTTCGGCGAGGTCGTGCGAGGACAGCACGATCCCGCACGGATGCAACGCGATATGGCGAGGGAAGCCGTCGAGGCGTTCGGCGACGCGGAACAGCAGATCGAGCTGGCGCATCGGCAGGTTGATCCCCTGGAGCTCAGGGAGGCGTTCGAGACCATCACGGATGTTCCTCGCCGAGATGTGGGGGAAGGCCTTGGCGACCATCCCGATCTCGACCTCCGGCAGGCCGAGCGCCTTGCCGACCTCGCGGATGGCCGCGCGCGCCCGAAACGTATCGATCATCGCGACGCATGCGGCGCGCTCCTGTCCGTGCCGCGACAGGATCATGTCGTAGACGTCTTCGCGACGAGCCGACTCGACATCGATGTCGATGTCGGGCAGCTCGTCGCGCATCGGATTCATGAACCGCTCGAACGACAGGTCGTGCCGCAGGGCGTCGACGTCGGAGATCCCAGTGAGGTAACACACGAGCGATCCCGCGGCGCTCCCCCGGCACGCCGCCATGATGCCCATCGCCTTCACGTCCGCGACGATCTCCGAGACCGTCAGGAAGAACGCCGCGTAGCCCATCCGCCGGATCATCGAGAGCTCGTGATGCACCCGGTCGCGCAGTCGTTCGTCTTCCTTGAGACCTCGATCGTGCACGCCACGCCAACAGCGATCGGCGAGCACGGCGTCGGCGGGACGCCCGTCGGGGATCGGGAAGTCCGGGAAGTGGGTCCGCTTGAGCCCGAGGTCGTAGGTGCAGCGCTCGGCGATCGCGAGGGTCGCGTCGCACAGCTCCGGACGCTCGGCGAACGACGCGCGCATCGCCCCCACGTCCTTGAGGTATCCCTCGGCGTTCGTCCGGCTCACGTGGTTGGACGCGACGGGCACGATCGCTCGCATGCACTCGAGCGCGTCCGCGAGGTACGCGTCGTCGGGGACGAGGTACCGGACCGGGTTGGTCGCCGCCGCGGTCGCGTCGAGCCGGTCGGCGAACCGGAGCATCGCGCGGATCTCGGCGTCGGAGTTCGCCTCGACACGATGCTCGACCGCGACGACGCACCGCTGCGAGCCGAACGCCTCGCGGAACGACGCCGCCGACCGCGCCGCGGCGTCGGCACGGCCGGCGACGGCGAGCCGTCCGGGATGCGACCGAGGCCCGAGCAGCACGGTCAACCCGGCAGCGTGCGCGCAGATCTGCTCGGTCGCGACCCACGGATCGGCGCGCTCGCCCAACAGGTGCGCATCCGTGACGAGGCGGCACAGGTTGGCGTAGCCGACGGCGTCTTCTGCCAGCAGGACCACCGACGCATCACGAGGCGGATGGGCGGGCGCCCGCACGGTGAGCGAAGCGCCGAGGATGGGCCGGACGCCGACCTGTTCGCACGCCGCGACGAACCGCGCCGCCCCGTAGAGCCCGTCGCGATCGGTCATCGCGACCGCGGGCATCCCCAGCCCGGCCGCCTGCTCGACCAGCTGCTCGGGCGCGAACGCCCCCTCCTTCAGGGAGAAGAAGGAACGGACGTCGAGATGCACGAAGGACATGAGGGAGGATGCCTACTTTCCGAGTCGAACGTATGTTCGAGTCTGACGCCTCCCGGCGACATCCGTCAAGACGCCGTTCGGGACGACTCCGAGCCGGGTAGTGGGTCTGCATGACCGAGAACTCGGCCGAGCCGTTCGTCCCCAAGGATCGCTCGCTCAGCTCGCTCGCCGAGGCCGTCCAGAGCTGCGAGGGCTGCAGCCTCTACCGGAACGCCACGCAGGCCGTGTTCGGCGAAGGCACGAAGCGAGCTCGCGTGATGTTCGTCGGCGAGCAGCCCGGCGATCGCGAGGACATCGAGGGACATCCGTTCGTCGGTCCGGCCGGCGGCGTGCTCGACCGCGGGTTGGAGACGGCCGGGATCTCGCGCGACGACGCCTACATCACGAACATCGTGAAGCACTTCAAGTGGACACCGGCCCCGCGCGGCAAGCGGCGCATCCACAAGAAGCCCGACCTGCGCGAACAGCTGGCGTGCCGGCCGTGGCTGGACGCCGAGCTCGAGCAGGTCCGACCCACCGTGCTCGTGTGCCTCGGCGCGACGGCGGCGCAGTCACTGCTCGGCAGATCCTTCCGCGTGACGAAGGAGCGAGGGCGCTTCGTCGAGTCGGATCTCGCTCCGTTCGTGACGACGACCGTGCATCCGTCGTCGATCCTGCGCGCGCGGGACGACGCGTCGCGCGCCGAGGCGATGGAGGCGTTCGTCGAGGACCTCAAGAAGGTCGCGACGGTCCTGCGGAAGGCTGCGTGAGCGATCGGACGGGCTCCCGCCGGATCACGGCGACCGTCATCAGGAGCGCGGCCGGGACGAAGAACAACCCGATCGAGAAGACGCCGATCGCGCAACATGCCCACAGCAGCACCGCCGCGACGGCGGTCGCTCGACGCGTGGGACGGAGGACGGCGACCAGCGAGATCGCGACCGGGACCGACGCAACGAACACGATCCACCAACCGTTGACGGAGAACCCGGTGGCGTACCCGCACCGGATCGTTCCCGGGACACCGGCCGAGCACGAGGTGTAGGTCGGCGCGAACGCCGCGAGGAGCGCGGCCGTGAGCGCCGCGACGAACGCCGCCTTGGCGAAGCCGCTTCCCTTCACGGTCTGCAGCGTACGGCCGCGATCCTCAGTCCCAGAGCCGTTCCATGTGCCAACGGTCCCGTTGCCGGTCGAAGTAGAGATCCCAAACGGCGCCGCCACGAGCCTCGACCCGCCAGTACTCGCGATCGCGGCCATCGGCCCACCACCGCCCCTCGATCCGCCACTTCCCGATGACGTCGATGACCTGGTAGCGCTTGCCCCGCCACTCGAAGACGGCCGGCATCCCGGCATCGCGCTCGACCAGTACCTCTTCGTCGAACCGCTTGGTCATCCGTCCGTCCGTTGCCTCGACGATCCTGGTATCGAACGTATGTTCGAGAAGGAGGGAGAATGTACGTCCGTCCTCGGACATCCGTCAAGACTGGCATCGAGGACTACCCTCCGATCGTGGGGAAGACGCCCATCTCGCTCCCCGACCCGACGGACGTCCCTCGGCGCGCACCCGGTGACGTCGTGGCGCTCCGCGAGATCTGGGAGGGACGCGTCTGGTACGCCTGGCCGGCGATCGTCGTGCTCGACGAGCCGAACCTCCGGATGCTCCACGTCCCCGCACACGCCCACTGCCGTCAGCCGGTCGGCCCGGACGGCACGGCGCTCCGTCTGCCGGCGGATCGGTGGACGCTCGAGGAGGTCGAGCGGGGACCGACGAGCATGCTCTCGTTCGCGTTCCCCGACACGCCCTACGCGGTGATCCTTGGATTCGACCAGGGCGGCGCGCTCCTCGAGTACTACGTGAACCTCGAGCGGCCGCTCGCGCCCTCTCCGGCCGGCTTCGATACGGTCGACCACCTCCTTGACGTGACGATCGCCCCGGACCGGAGCGCGTGGTCGTGGAAGGACGAAGATGAGCTTCGCGAAGCCGTCGCTCAAGGAATCTTCACCGAGGAGGACGCTGAGTGGTTCCGGTTCTGGGGCGAACGGGGCGTCGAGCATGTCCTGCTCCGTGAACCCCCGTTCGATCGGGACTGGGCCGGCTGGCGCCCGGACCCCGGCTGGCGCGACGTGAGCCTCCCCGCCAACTGGGAGACAGCGCCGGCGTGACGCGCAAGGCGTTGCGAGAAACCGGTTCCGAAGGGGCGTAGTATCCGGCAGTCCCGGCGATGACCATAGGAGGGAAGGGTATGGACGATTCAGGCGGCTTCGGCGCCCCCCCACCGCCACCACCACCGAGCGCCGGCGGCGGAGGCCAGCTCCCGCAGCGCGACTTCGGCGAAGTCTTCTCCACGGCGTTCAACGTGTACAAGGCTCACTTCCTGCAGCTCCTCAAGATCGTGGCGATCATCGTGGTCCCGCTGACGTTGCTGAACGCCCTGATCGCGAACGTCGTCTTCGCACCGAAGAAGGAGACGGTCGTGATCTTCGGTCAGTCCGTCACCACGGCGGCGACGAGGAGCACGGGAGCGTCCTACTTCGTTTTGGTCTTCGGTCTGCTGATCGGCGCGGTGATCGGCTACTTCCTACAGGCGGTCGTGCTCCGCGCCGGCGCGCTCGCGGCGATCGGCGACACACCAGATGTCGACGAGAGCATGCGGTACGGGTGGAAGCGATTCGCGTCGGTCTGGTGGATCGCGATCCTCGTGGCCCTCGTCGTGATCTCGGTCATCTTGGTAGGAGCGCTCTTGGCGTTCGGGGTCGTCGGCCTGGGAGTGTTCGTGATCATCGTCGGAGCGGTCTGGGCCGTCTACTCGAGCACGATGCTGTCCATGAGCGTTCCCTCGTTGATCGTCGAAGACCTGCGGGGGACGGAGGCGCTCGGCCGGTCGTGGAACCTGGTGAAGGGCCATTTCTGGCACGCGCTCGGCATCATCTTCGTCGCGGGGATCATCGCCAGCGTGATAGGCGGGATCATCGGCGCGATCGGTGGATCGAACTGGTTCCTGTCGTGGATCTTCGGCGCGATCGGGCAGATCATCGTGGCGCCGTTCGTGGCGCTCGTGACGATCGTCCTCTACCTCGACCTGCGCGCGCGCACGGAATCGCTGACGGGCGAAACGCTGCGCCAGGAACTCTCTCGAAGCATGTAGCGCTCCTGCGCGACCACGAGCGAGGGCTCTTTGCATCGGTCTCCTCCTGACCGAGGCATCCTGATGCTCCGTATGGGAGCCTCTGGCCATGAAACCAGGGAGGACCGTGAGCTTCGACGTGGAGTCGGTCCGCGCCCGCTTCCCCGCGCTCGGGCGGGCGGGCACGGACGGCCGACCGTACGTCTGGGCCGACGCCCCCGGCGGTTCGCAGGCACCCGACACGGTGATCGACGCCATCGCCGGGCGGATGCGCGCTGGCGCGTCCAACACGCACGGCGCGTTCCCGACCAGCCGTGAGATCGACGCGCTGATCGACGAAGCGCACCACGCCGGTGCCAGCTTCCTGGGGTGCGACCCGGACGAAGTCGTGTTCGGACAGAACGCGACCTCGCTGCTCCTCCACCTCTCGCGGTCGTTCGGCCGAACGGTCGAGCCGGGCGACGAGGTCGTCGTGACACGGCTCGATCACGACGCGAACGTCCGGCCGTGGGTCATGGCGGCGCGCGACGCGGGCGCGACCATCCGCTGGGTCGACGTCCGCGACGACGACGTCACGCTCGACATCGACTCGTTCGACGCGCAGCTCGGCGACCGCACTCGGCTCGTCGCGTTCACGCTCGCCTCCAACGCCGTCGGCACGATCCCGCCGGCCACGGACCTGATCCGTCGCGCCAAGGCCGCCGGCGCGCTCGTCGCGCTCGACGGCGTCCACTTCGCGCAGCACCGCGCGATCGACCTCCACGGCTTGGGCGCCGACATCGTCGCGACGTCGCCATACAAGTTCTTCGGCCCGCACCAGGGGATGCTCGGGGTGCGACGCGAGCTCCTCACGAGCTGGGAGGCGTACAAGCTGCGCCCTGTGCCGGACGAGCTCCCGGATCGCTGGGAGACCGGCACCCAGAGCCACGAGGCGCTCGCGGGGACGGTCGCCGCGATCCGTTACATCGCGGACGCGGGCGGTTTCGATGCGTTCGCCTCGCATGAGCGCGCCCTTACGACGCGCTTCCTCGAGGGCGTCGCTCGTATCCCCGCCGTCCGGCTGATCGGGATCGCCGACCCCGACCGCGCCGACCAGCGAACGCCCACGTTCGCCATCCGGGTGGGCGCGCAGCACCCGCTCGACACATCGGCGGCGCTCGCCGAACGCGGGATCTTCACGTGGGACGGGCATTACTACGCGATCGAGGTGTTCGATCGCCTTGGGCTCCTCGACTCCGGAGGCGCCGTGCGGATCGGCTTCTGTCACTACCACACGGCCGATGAGGTCGACCGGGTGCTCGAAGGTCTCGCCGGTCTGTCCGGCTAGGCCTGCGCGTAGGCTCAGGGTCCGCGGGTACCATTCCCGTCGGATCCCCAACACCCGAAGGGTCTGTTCATGCGCATCCTCATCTTGGGCGGCGACGGATACCTCGGCTGGCCTGCAGCGATGCGGTTCTCGGCTCGAGGTCACGACGTCCACATCGTCGACAACGAGCTCCGTCGCCGGCTCCACGCCGAGGCCGGCACGGACTCGCTGACGCCGATCGAGCGGCTCCCCGAGCGCGTCGAGGCGTGGCGGGAAGTCACGGGCCGCGAGATCGCCGTCACGATCGGCGACCTGACCGACGGCCCGCTCGTGGAGGAGGTGATGCGTGCGGCGAGCCCTGACGCCGTCGTCCACTTCGGCGAGATGCCGAGCGCACCCTACTCGATGAAGGATCGCGAACGCGCGGTCTTCACCCAGACGAACAACGTCGTCGGGACGCTCAACGTGCTGTACGCGATGCGCGACGTGGCCCCGGACGCCCACCTGGTGAAGCTCGGAACGATGGGCGAGTACGGCACGCCGAACATCGACATCGAGGAGGGGTTCATCGAGGTCCGGCACAACGGCCGGTCCGATTACCTGCCCTTCCCCAAGGTGCCCGGGTCGATGTACCACCTCTCGAAGGTTCACGACTCCCACAACGTCCACTTCGCCTGCCGCGTGTGGGGTCTGCGCGCGACCGATCTCAACCAAGGAGTGGTCTACGGGATCCGCACGGTGGAGACGGCGCTGGACGACCGGCTGCTGACTCGCTTCGACTACGACGACGTGTTCGGGACGGCGCTGAACCGGTTCTGCCTCCAGGCGGTGATCGGTCACCCCCTGACCGTGTACGGCCGCGGCGGCCAGACACGCGGGTACCTCAACATCGAAGACACGCTCCGGTGCGTGGAGCTCGCGGTCCTGCATCCGGCGCAGACGGGCGAGTTCCGTGTGTTCAACCAGTTCACCGAGCAGTTCTCGGTGTCGCAGCTCGCCGAGCTGGTGCAGAAGGCGGGCGCCGAGATCGGGATGGACGTCGCCGCGCATCCGATCGAGAACCCACGCGTGGAGGCGGAGGAGCATTACTACAACGCCGCCCACACGAAGCTCCTCGACCTCGGTCTGCAGCCGCATCTGTTGGACGAAACGCTGATCGAGTCGATGTTCGCGACGATCGAGCGGTTCAAGGACCGCGTGCTCGTCGATCACATCCTGCCGCGCGACCGTTGGCGACCGGAACGACACGCCGGAACGACACGGATGACGCGCCCGTGACGGCTGTTCGGTTCCTGGGCGTCCTCGCCTCGATCGGTTTGTTCCTCGCGGCCGTCCGCGCGTACGGCCACCACCGGATCAGCCGTCTGAGCCTGATCGTCGTGACCGTGCTGTCGACGGGGTTGGCGATGCTGTCCCTGCGACCGTCGGTTTTCGATCCCGTCTTCGGATGGTTCAACGTGGAGGCGGGGGCCGAGCGGCGCCTGATCTTCGTGCTCGTCGTCGGCGTCCTCGCGCTCTTCTTCCTGGTGCTCGGGATCCAGTCGGAGTCCGACACGAACGACCGGAGCCTGCGCTTGTTGGTCGAGGCGCTCGGCCGCGAGCGATTCGATTGGGGCCGGGCTGCCACCTTGCCGGCGGGACGCCGCATCGCGGTCGTCACCCCCGCGTACAACGAGGCCGAGACGGTCGCCGACGTCGTCCGGTCCCTGCCGGCCGAGCTGGACGGGTTCCACGTGATCCCCGTGGTGGTGAGCGACGGGAGCGAAGACGCGACGGCGGACCGCGCGCGGAAGGCGGGGGCGCTCGTCACGGAGTTGCCGATCCGCAGGGGTGGAGGGCTGGCGCTGCGCGTCGGGTACGAGATCGCGCTCCAGCTCGGCGCCGAGATCGTCGTGACGATGGACGCCGACGGGCAGCATCTGGCCGAGGAGCTCCCGGTGATGGTCCGTCCGATCTTGGACGGCGAGGCCGACTACGTGAACGGCTCGAGGATCCTCGGCGAGTTCGAACGCGAGAGCCTCCTGCGGCACGTCGGCGTCCACGTCTTCGCCAGGATCGTCACGGTGCTGACGGGCCGGAGGATCACCGACCCCTCGAGCGGCTTCCGGGCCGCCCGCGCCGAGCTGTTGCAGCGGTTCGTCCTCGAGGAGGACCAGTTCTGGACGACGGAGGTCCTGATCGAGGCCCTCCGGCACCGCGCTCGCGTCGTGGAGGTTCCGGTGACGATCGCGGCGCGCGCCGGAGGCGAGACGAAGAAGCCGACGAGCCTGCGCTACGGCTGGAACTTCTCCAAGGTCATCGTCCAGACGTGGCTGCGCTGAGCGCGACCGAGATCTGAGCCGCCAACCGCGCGTTCTCCTCCAGCAGGGCGAGGTTCGCCTCGAGCGAGCGATCGTCCGTCTCCTCTGCCAGCGTCCGCAAGAGGTACGGCGTCACCGCCTTGCCTTCGATCCCATCATCATGCATGCGCGCCTGGGCGCGGGCGGTCGCAGCGAGGAGCTCGGCCACGTCGATCGCGAGATCGGGTGGGATCGGGTTGCACAGCAGGACGGCCGCATCGACGTCGCTCGTTCGCTGGGCACGCGCGAGCGCGGCGGCCGCCTCGACGGTGTCCACGCGATGTTCGAGCGTGACCGGAGCCTCGCGAGCGAGGAAGAACGGCAGCCGATCGACCCCGTAGCCGACGAGCGTGACGCCGAGCTCTTCGAGCCTCTCGGCCGTCGCCACCGGATCGACGATCGACTTCGGCCCGCTGCAGACGAGCAGCACGGGCGTGCGCGCGAGCTCAAGGAGGTCGGCCGAGACATCGGTCTTGGCGGCGTCGCTCACGGGCGGGTGAACGCCGCCGATGCCTCCCGTCGCCGCGATCCGGATCCCGGCCCGGTGCGCCGCCCAGATCGTGGCGCTGACGGTCGTCGCACCCACCGCTCCCGAGGCCACCGCGACGGGCAGGTCGCGACGGGCGACCTTCGTGGTGACGCCCGGCTCCGCGATGCGCTCCAGGTCTTCGCGCACTAGACCGACCCGGACCGCCCCGTCGAGGACGGCGGTCCAGGCGGGCAGCGCGCCGGCGCCGCGGATCGCTTCCTCCATCCGCTCGAGGCACTCGAGGTTCCGCGGCGCCGGCAACCCCTGTCCGATCACGCTCGTCTCCAAGCCGACGACCGGGCGTCCTGCATCGATGGCCATCCGGATCTCGTCCGAGACAAGCAGGGTCACGTGGCGCCTTCCTCCGGCCACGTCTGGAGGCTCGCGGCGACCAGGGCGCCGGCGTGGGTGGCGCGGGCGAGCGCCTCACGAGGCGCTCGCCCGCGCGCCAGCTCGGCGAGCAGGACCCCGTCGAACGCGTCACCTGCGCCCGTCGCGTCGCGTTCCTCGATCCGCTCCGCGTCCGCGACCAGGAGCTCACCGTCGGCCGACAGGAGCGCGCCGCCGGCGCCGCGCTTCACGGCGGCGAACCGGTAGTGCTCGCCGAGCGCTCGGGCGGCGGCGTCGCCTTGGAGTCCGGCCAACGCCGTCGCTTCCCGTTCGTTCGCGAGCAGGACGTGGCATGCCGACGTCTCCGCGACGAAGCGTTCGGGGCCGAAGGCGTCGACGAGCGGCCAGGACGCCGCGTCGACCGCGAGCAGCGGCGTCCGCGCGCTCTCGATCGCCGCCAGCGCGACCTCGTGGCCGGGCTCCTGGAGGAAGAGGTAGCCGGAGACGAGGACCGCCGCCGCCTCGATCCCCCGCACGTCGTCCGGTTCGAGCGCCGCGTTCGCCCCGCGGTCGGCCACCATCGAGTGGTCCCCGGCTTCGGTCATCACGACCATCACCCCGGTGGGTGACGGACGCCGCACGACGGTGCCAACGTCCACCCCGCGCTCCGCCAACGCCTCCGAACAGAGGCGCCCGACCAGGTCGTCGCCTATCGCCGCAACGACGGCCGACGAGGCGCCCGACCAAGCTGCCCAGACGGCCGCGTTCGCGGAGGTCCCCCCCGGCCGCAGGGCGACCCGGCCGTGCACGTCGCCTCCGCGCGCGAGCGCGCCGGAGGCGACGTGCACGTCCAGCATGACGTCGCCCACACAGACCAGGTCCATCGCGGGGCACACGGTACCCCGCGATCTTTGAGGTCCGACCGGCTCAGCCCGATGCCGCGGAGGCGGCATCGGCCGCCCACGCGCCGAACGCGGGCCAGAACGGGTCGAGACCGGGATGCTCCAGGGACCCTTCGGTGCCT
Organism: Actinomycetota bacterium; assembly: GCA_046726095.1. Classification (GTDB taxonomy): domain Bacteria; phylum Actinomycetota; class UBA4738; order UBA4738; family HRBIN12; genus AC-51. The sequence continues at coordinate 2,582 of JBKOZW010000095.1, read as the reverse complement.
TCGCGGATCACGACGCGCCCGCCTTCCAGGGGCAGCACCTCCCCCACGACCGCCGCGTCGATCCCGCCGTCCGCGAGCTCGCGCACGAACGCGTCGGCACGCTCCGGGACGACCGTCGCGATCAGGGTGCCTTCGCTGATCGCGTGGTACGGGTCCATCCCCGTGTGCTCGCAGACCGCGGCCACTTCGGGCCGCAGCGGGATCGCGTCCAGCTCGACGCGCATCCCGTTCCCCGACGCGACGGCGACCTCGAGCAGTCCGCCGAGGACGCCTCCTTCGGTCGCGTCGTGCATCGCGGTCACGCCGGCCGCGCGGAGCCCGAAGTCCCGCGCGATCACCGCTTCCGGAACGACGGTCATCCGCTCGAACAGCGCGTCGGCGGCGGCCACGGTCTCCGGGCCGACGCCGGCGCCGAGGCGCTCGGGGAACGTCGCGGCGAACAGCGCGGTCGCCTCGATCGCCGCCCCCTTCGTCACCACGACGGTGTCGCCGGGTCGCGCCATCTCCGGGGTGACGTACGCGTCGTCGCGTCCGAGCGCGATGCAGGTGGCTCCCCCGACCATCGGCCACGCGCAGCCGTCGTACCGCGCGGTGTGGCCGGTCACGACGGCGATCCCCAGGTCGCTGCACGCGCGGTGGAACGCATCCCAGAGCTGCGTCAGCTCGTCATCCGTGATCTCGGGCGGCAGGTTCAGGTCCACCGACATCCATCGGAGCGGGAGTCCCGAGGTGGAGGCGTCCGAGGCGAGGATGTGCACGGCGAACCACGCGGCCCGCTCCCAGCCGTACGCCGGGACGACGAAGACCGGGTCGGCTGTGAGGGCCATGGCGACGCCGTCCGCGACCCGGACCACGCCCACGTCGACCCCGTGCTTCGGCGGCGTCAGCACGTCCGGATCGCTCGCCCCGAGCCGGCGGAGGATCACCTGTTCGAACAGCTCCGGCGTCGCCTTGCCGGTGAGCTGCTCCGTCACGTCGCCCTCCACGCGCTCGTTCCATGATCGGCCCCGACCGCGCGGACGAGCTGCCGGGTGGCCTCGACCGCGTCGGGCGCTGCTGCCACCGCCGAGATCACCGCGACCCCAGCCGCGCCGGCCGCGAGCACGCTCGCCGCGTTCGTGGCGTCGATCCCGCCGATCCCGACGACGGGGACGGGCGCTGCGCCGGCGATCTCGCGGACGAGCTCCAGGCCGCCGGGGATGGCCTCGGGCTTCGTCGGTGAGGTCCAAACCGTGACGGCCACGTAGTCCGCGCCACGATCGACAGCGACCCGCGTCTGCTCCACGGAACCGACGCTGATGCCCAGCACGCCTTCGGGACCGAGCAAGGCCCGCGCGCCGTCGAGGTCGTCCCGCTGTCCCACGTGCGCGCCTCCCGCGCCCGACGCGAGGGCCACGTCGGGCCGGTCGTTCACCACGAACAGGACGCCCGCCTCGCGGCATCGCGCCGCGAGCTCGGTCGCGAGCCCGAGCAGCTCGTCGTCCATGAGGTCGGGGGCCCGGAGCTGGACCGAGGTGGCTCCTCCCGCGATCGCCGCCTCCGCGACGTCCCGATGGGAACGTCCCCCCCACGCCGTCGACGTGAGCACGTAGACGCGGAGCGCTCGGGGATCCACCTGGGTCATCGTCCTCCCTCCGCCGGCATCATCCGGATCAGGTTCGACGGGTCGCGGGCGCCTGATGCCCGCCTCTCAGCCCGACCTCGCTCGGGCTCCCCGGTCCGTCCCTCGAAGGATACGTCGGCGCCTCGTCAGCGCCTGCGCAGCTCGTTGGCGACCGCGTGCTCCCGCCGGAACTTCTTCCAGTCGCTCGCACGGGTGGAGAACAGGACGTCGCTCACGATCTGGAACCCGCCGTACGCGGCCATCGCGATCACCGCCCACGCGGGGGCGTTCGTGAGCGGCGCCAGGGCGAGCGCCACGAACGGTGCCAGCTTGGTGGCGATCGCGCCGGATGCGTGGAACCACGCCCGCCGAGCCGGGTCCGTCCGCAGGTACGACGCGTAGTCCGTCTTGATCCCCGGCCGTGGCGGCGGCGGACCGCCCAGGAAGTAGTCGGTGCAGCGGATCCCCACGACCCAGGCGAACGCCTGGTGGACGGGCGAGTGGACGCCGAGCGACCAGGCCCCTCCGGCGGCAAGGAGTGCGAGGCCGGCGAGCGCGCCGGTCCACACACCGGCGAGGACGATCGCCACGATCCCGCCGAGCACCACCGCCGTCATCAGCGCCGTCCCAGCCCCGACCGGAACGCGGAGCCGGACGCGGGCGCGGAACGCGGCCTGGTCGATCCGGCCGGCCTGATCCGCCAGCTCGACCACCATCACGCGGTCGCGCTTGATCTGCCCGACGACCGGCCAGAAACCCAGCGTGGACAGGTCGGTCGAACCTGCGGCGACGGCCGTCTCGATCCGGTCCAGGGCCCCCCGGGCTTCGAGCAGCCTGGTCTCGTCCGGCGTCGGTCGCAGTGGCTGCACGGTTCCGGGCTCCCTTGGCCTTAGGATGCCTCCGGACGCGCTCCTCCCAGCTTGAGCGCTTCCCCGAACGGGAGGCCGATGTCCAAGAGCATGACACAGCCGATGGCCTC
>JBKOZW010000094.1:0-3548 GCA_046726095.1 Actinomycetota bacterium | reverse complement strand
GAGGTCCACCAGGACGACCTGGTGGCGCTCGGTCAAGGCGGGGAGGATCGGCTGGAACATCTCGCCCGCGCCGAGCCCGCCGTGGAGCAGGATCAGCGGTCGCCCGGTCCCGTGGGTCTCGTAGTAGAGGTTGATCCCGTTAACCTCGGCGTATCGGCCGGTGTCCTCCGCTTCGGTCGTCCTGTTCGTGGTCACCGTCATCCTCCTTGCCTCAGCGCCTGTCGGCGTCGTACACGATCATGAGACCGAACCCACCCGCGAACCTCATCGAGGCCCGCCGCCCAGACCGCGTCGGTGGCTCCGCGTATCTTTGTGCGCATGGCCCGGCTCAGCGCTCGTGACCGGGCGAACCTCCCCGATAGGGCGTTCGCCTACGTGGACTCTCAGGGCCGGCGACGGTTGCCCATCCACGACGAGGCTCACGTGCGGAACGCGCTCGGCCGGTTCGAGCGGGTCACCTTCGAGAACGATGCGGCCCGGGAGAAGGCTCGCCGGCGGTTGCTGAACGCGGCCAAGAAGTACGGCATCGTTCCCGTCGGGTTCATCACGGGGCAGCTCCGCTCGGAGCGCGTCGAACGGTCGCCCGACTTCTCCGCGTTCCCGACCGGTTCGGTCACGTTCCTCCTGACCGATATCGAGGGGTCCACCCTCTTGCTCGGTCATCTCGGCGATGGCTACGCGCTCGTGCTGAAAGACGTCCGCAGCATCATCCGCGACGCCGTGCGCCGGTCCGGCGGTCGGAGGGTGGATGCCCACGGGGACGAGTACCTCTCGGTCTTCGAACTTGCAGCCCCAGCGATCGAGGCGGCCGTGGCCATCCAGCGCTCGCTGAGCGAGCGGATCTGGCCCGAGGGTGTCGATGTCCGCGTCCGCGCCGGCATCCACAGCGGCCGCCCGACGCTGACCGACACCGGGTACGTCGGCTTGTCCGTTCACACCGTGGCGCGGCTGTGCTCGGTCGCGCACGGCGGGCAGATCGTCGTCTCAGGGAAGACCAAGGTCGCGATGGCGGGATCGATGCCGGCCGGGATACGACTCCGGAGCCTCGGTCGCCATCCCTTGGCGGGGCTGGGCCGATCCGAGCGCCTGTTCCAGGTCCACGCGGACGGACTTCTCACCGGGTTCCCACCGTTGCGGACCGGGTGACCACCGGACTCGTCCTGTTCCCTCCATCAGCCATCGATGCCACCTTCGGGGGAGCAGGTCACGAAGACCGCTCGATCCCACGCGGGCTGACCGGTATCGATGTTCGTCGCGGTCAGGTCGAACTCGTACTCGCCGTCCTCGTTCAACCTCGGTGCGGGAAGGTCGTACCCCTGGCCGGCCATGCAGATCACGAACGAATCGACCTTGTCCTTCGAGATCCCGAGGATCAGGTTGCCCGACAGGGGCCGGTCGATCGCGCACGTGACGAAGGCTGCCTCCCGCCACGCAGGCGTGCCCAGACCCGCGGCGGCCGGGTCGTTCACGATGATCGACCAGCCATCTGGGGTCTCGGTGGGGTCGGGGATGTCGAAGCCCTGATCCCGCATGCAAGCGATGTGGTCGCTGAGCCACAGAGGTGCGCGCGTCTCCTCGCCCGTCGCCACCTTCGGGTCCAGGAGGACGTAGCTCATCAAAGCCACCCTGTCGGTCCGTGTCCCCGCGTTCGGCGAACCCGCGGGTGTCCCGGCAACCAGCTGCACCGCGAACACGGACGCCGCCACGACCGCGGCGAGCGTCGCCGACCCCAGGCCGACGAGCCACCCGTTCCTCGACCTCCGACGGCGGATCGTCGCGACGAGGTGATGCGGCGGCTCATCTGGCATGTCGAAGCCCTCCGCCCGGCGCAGGAGCGCCTCCTTGATCTCAGCCTCACTCGTCTTCATCGCTGGTCATCTCCTTCCTCATGTGCTTCAGGCCCCGCGACACGGCGGACTTCACCGTCCCGATGCGACAGCCAAGGACGCGGGAGGTTTCCTTTTCCGAGAGATCCTCGTAGAAGCGCAGCACGATCGCGGCGCGCTGTCGGTATGGAAGGTCCTCCAACGCTCGCACGATGGCGTCCCGCGATTCGATGTCGGGAAGCCACGCGGACCGACCGACCGGTGAGACACGTTCGGTGTCCACGTATCGGCGCTCGTTGCCGAGCTTCCGCCGATGCTTCAGGGCGAGGTTCACGATCGAGCGTCGCAGGTACGCCGCGATCGCGCCCTCATCCTTGATCGAGCTCAGGCGTCCCATCAGGCGCACGAACGCTTCCTGCGCGAGGTCCTCCGCCAGATCGGGATCGCCGGTCAGCAGGTACGCGAGGCGACCGGCCTTCCGCGCGTGGAGGGCGTAGAGCTCGGCGATGTGGGTCTCCGAGTCGTCCCCGATGATCGCTCCCACGTTTGCGACATCACCGTTCACAACTCCCTAGACCCCTCAGCCGAGGGAAAGGTTCCGTCCACGATCTGGGCTCTGCGTCACGAGTAGGCTGACTCCGCGGCAAGGAAGGGGGATCGGATGACATCGAAAGCGTCCTTCACCGACGAGGAATGGGAGCGCGTACGCCGAGCGCCGATGGTGGCGGGGATGGCGATTACGATCGCCGACCCCGGCGGGCCGATCGAGATCTCGAAGGAAGGGATGGCGACGCTCCGGGCTGCCACCGTTCCACCCAGCCAGGAGGAGTTGCTCGCTGCGGTGGCTCTGGACATCGAGGCCATGATCCAGCAGAGGCAGAACCCGGCCCGGAGCTTCAAGCCGAAGAGCTCGGCCACCGCCGGGACCGAGATCCTCGACGAACTCCGTGCCGTCGACGCGATCGTCGCCGCGAAGGCGACACCCGAGGAGACCCAAGCGTTCCGTGGTTGGCTCCTCACGACCGCTCAGGCGGCCGCCGACGCTGCGAAGGAAGGCGGGTTCATGGGCTTCGGCGCCGAGCAGGTCAGTGCCGGCGAGCAGGCGATGCTGGATCAGATCCGAGGCGCCCTCGGACAGGGATGAGATCCGACCTCAGAACGGAGGTCGAAGGGGCAGGCCGCTCGCGCCGTCGTCGCCTTTCACCGCGAGCACCTGGTGGATCTGCGTTCGTCCGGCCTCGAAGTTGAGCGCCGACGCCGCCATGTAGAGCCGCCAGATCCGCGCCGTCGGCGCACCCACCTCGGCCACCGCGGCGTCCCACCCGGCATCGAGGTTCCGGACCCACGCCCGCAGCGTCAGCGCGTAGTGCTCGCGGAGCCCCTCCACGTGACGAACCTCGAACCCCGAGGCCTGCATCCGCGAGACCACGGCGCCGAGCTCGTGGAGCTCGCCGTCGGGGAACACGTAGCGGTCGATGAAGCTCCGCCGGCGGATCCGCGCGGGCGTGCGCGCCCGACCGGGGCGCGCCGGCCGCGCGATCCCGTGGTTCAGCAGGCGCCCACCGGGCCGCAGCAGCGAGGAGAGCCGGTCGAAGTACACCCCGAGGTTCCTCGAGCCCACGTGCTCGAACATCCCGATCGAGCTGATCGCGTCGAAGGGGCCGTCGACCACGTCGCGGTAGTCCTGGGAGCGGATCTCGACCCGGTGGGCACACCCGGCCT
>JBKOZW010000093.1:0-5259 GCA_046726095.1 Actinomycetota bacterium | reverse complement strand
GAACATCGTGAGCGCGAACTCGGTCGGTCGCATCGACTCGGGTGACGACGGCACCGGGCCATGGGTCTCTGCGAACAGGCGAAGGAGATCGGGGTGCGCCTGGAGCAGTCGGCGCCACGAGCGCGCGCCGGCCTTCGCTCGCTCCACCCAGTCCTCATAACCCTCGGGGAACTCGTAGGTCGCCATGATCCGCTCGCACACGCCCTGGAGCAGGTCGTCCTTGTCGCGAACGTGGTTGTAGAGGGACATCGCCTCGACGCCGACCTCGCGGGCGACGCGCCGCATCGACACGGCATCCAGCCCCTCGGCGTCCATCACCGAGAGCGCGGCGTCGATCACGCGCTCCCGCGTGAGCCGTTCTCGTTCTTTCGTGGTATCCCTGATTGCTTCCACACGATTTCTCCGAATATTCACCCGCTCAAACGGGTTGACCGGGTTGACACACTTACGGCGTACGCATATCCTCCGTACAGCGTAAGCATACACCGTACGTCAAGCGATCTTCGCAAGGAGGGGGTCTGATGAAGATCAGTCCGGAAACGCTCGCCCGGGCGAGCAGCCGTCATCCGTGGCGGACCGTTGCTATCTGGGCAGTCATCTTGGTTCTCGGGTTCGGGGCGTCAGGGGTTCTGTTGAGCGATGCGCTCACGACGGACTTCGATTTCACGAACAACCCGGAGGCGATCCAGGCGGAGAAACTCCTCGAGCAGAAGCAGCTCGAGCAAGATGTCTCGCCGGAGACCTTCGTGCTCGTCGGGGGCGACGGCGCCACGACCGACCCGCAGTTCGCGAGCAAGGTGAACGCCGCCCTCGATGATCTGCGAGCGCTCGATCCATCGCTGGTGCTTCAGGTCCCGACCGGTTACCCGATGTCCGAGCAGGACGCGTCGAACCCACAGGTTGCGGCGCTCGGTCCGATCGAGTCCCAGGACGGCACGGCGGTGCTGTTCACGGTGATCCTCACCGGAGACTCGGATACGACCAATGCGCACGTCGAGGATCTGAACACGATCCGCGAGCGGTACAGCACGGATGGGACGACGATGTATGCCTTGGGCGAGCCGACCTCGACCGAGGACTTCAAGAAGATCTCCGAGGAGGACCTCCAGAAGGGCGAGGGGATCGGAGTCCTCGTCGCGATCATCGTCCTGCTGGTCGTGTTCGGTTCGCTCCTCGCCGGCGTGACGCCGATCATCATGGGGATCTTCGCGATCGGCACCGCGTTCGGGTTGATCGGCCTGATCGGGCAGGTGTGGCGGTTCAGCTTCTTCGTGCCGAACCTCATCTCGATGATGGGTCTCGCGGTGGGCATCGACTACTCGCTGTTCATCGTGTCCCGCTACCGGGAGGAGCGGGCGCGTGGGCGTGACAACCTCGAGGCCATCGGACGCTCAGGAGCGACCGCGAACCGGGCCGTGTTCTTCAGCGGGTTCACGGTCGTCCTGGCGCTCGCCGGCATGCTGCTCGTGCCGACCACGATCTTCCGCGGGCTGGCCGGCGGCGCGATCCTGGTCGTGCTGATCTCGGTCGCGTTGTCGATGACGTTGCTTCCCGCGCTCATGGCCCTGTTCTCCGACCACCTGGTGAAGCCTGGGTGGCTCTTCGGACGGGGCCGCACCCTGGAGCACGGCCGGCCTGGTGGATTCTGGGACACCGTGACGCGCGCCGTGATGGCTCGGCCGTGGGTGTGGCTGCTCGTGACCGCCAGCTTCATGTTGTTTCTGTCGGTCCCGTACTGGGCGCAATCGAATCCGAGGGATGACGGCCGCGGTATGCGCGAGGGATTCTCGGGCATCACCACCATCCCTCAGGGGATCCAAACGAGGGATGCCTTCGACGTCCTCATCGCCAAGTTCCCCACGACGGGCACGCAGGGTGCTACCGCCGATGTCGTGATCCCCGGAGACTCGACGGATCCGACCGTCCAAGCGGGGGTCCAGACGTTGGAGGCGGCCGCCGCCGGCGACCCGTCGTTCGGTGAGCCGGAGCCGCCGCAGACGAGCGCGGACGGGACCGTCACGCTCGTGCGCTTCCCGTTCGCCGGGGAGGCGACCGACAACTCGAGCGAGGCAGCGGTCAACGCCATCACGCAGATGCGAGAGACGTACGTGCCCCAGGCGTTCGGCCAGGACTCTGGCGTCCTCGTGGGCGGCGACACCGCAACGGCGAAGGACTTCTTCGACATCACCGATCTCTACACCCCGATCATCATCCTGCTGATCTTGGGGTTGTCTTTCGTCCTCCTCACCGTGGTGTTCCGTTCGATCGTCGTTCCCGCGAAGGCGATCGTGATGAACCTGCTGTCGGTGGGTGCGGCCTACGGCCTCATCACCTTGGTCTTCCAGAAGGGAGGACCGTCGTTCGCGAAGTCGATCGCCGACGCTCTGAACTTCATCCAGGTCGATGCGATCGAGGCGTGGCTGCCGTTGTTCCTCTTCTCGATCCTCTTCGGACTCTCGATGGACTACCAGGTGTTCCTCCTGACCAGGATCCGTGAGGAGTACGACAAGTCGGGGGACAACTCCGAGGCCGTCGCCTTCGGTCTGCGGACCACCGGCGGGATCATCACCGGCGCCGCGATCATCATGGTTGCGGTGTTCGCCGCCTTCGCCAGCGGGAGGATCGCGGGCATCCAGCAGATGGGCTTCGGTCTCGCGATCGCCGTGTTCCTTGACGCCACGATCGTTCGGTCGATCCTGGTGCCCTCGGCGATGAAGCTCCTTGATTACCGCAACTGGTACCTGCCGAAGTGGCTGCAGTGGTTGCCGAAGCTCCACGTGGAGGGTGTGGCCGAACCCGATCGGGTCGTGGTTCCCGACACACCGGCCGAGCTGGTGCAGGCCCGGGAACCCAGGGACTGACCGGCTGCGAACCCCAGGAACCCGGGAGGGGGAGGCTGCCCGCGCCTCCCCCTTCCGCGTTCCGGGCCGTGTTCCGGGCCGCGTTCCGGGGTTCGACCGCGGGACGCCCCTGGCATCATGTGCGCGTGCTCACCGATGGCTCGTCGCAGGCCAGGCTCACGCTCGGGTTCGACGTCCTGGCGATCGCGGCGTTCATCCTCGTCGGCATGAACTCCCACTCGGATGCCGAGGCCGTGTCGACCTTCGCGCGGAACTTCTTCCCGTTCACCGCGGCCTGGGTCGCGACCGCCTGGTTCGTTCGCACCTACCGTCCAGCGTCGACGCGGACGCTCCTGGTGACGCTCGCGATCGCGATCCCCGTGGGCGTGCTGGTCAGGGCAACCTGGACCGGTTCGTGGACCGCGTCCGACGTCGTGACGTTCATGGCCGTCGCCCTGGTGTTCGCGTCGTTCTTCGTCGGGGTCGGCCGCCTGCTGTCGGCCACCGTCGGCTCGCGACTCTTCGGGGAGCGGTCGTGAGGATCGACATGCCGGACCCCGGCTCGGCGCGGAGCTTCTGGCTGCAGGAGGCGCTGGCCCACGACCCCGGCGAGCCGTGCCCGCCGCTCGACGCGCACGTCGTCGCCGACGTGTGCATCGTCGGGGGCGGGTTCGCCGGCCTCTGGACGGCGGTGCGCCTTACCGAGCGCGATCCGTCGCTCCGGATCGCGCTCGTGGAACAGGACATCGTCGGCGGCGGTGCGAGCGGGCGGAACGGCGGGTTCTTCTCGTCATCGTGGTGGGACCTCGAGGCGCTGGTCGATCTCTACGGCGAACGGGAGGGGGTGCAGTACGCGCTCGCGCTCGCCGACTCCGTCGCCGAGGCGGAGGCGTTCTGCGCGACGAACGGCATCGATTGCTGGTTCCATCGCGAGGGGACGCTGGGCGTGCGGGCGGGGGCGTGGCAAGAGGGCATCGGACGCGCGAACGCGATCGAGCTCTGCGAGCGCCTCGGCCTCGCCGATCGGATGGTCCCCCTGAGCGCAGCGGAGACCCGCTCGTACGCCGACTCGCCGCTGTTCCTCGGGGGAGCGTTCATCCGTGACTGTGCCGTGGTCCAGCCCGCGCGGCTCGCCCGCGGTCTGCGTCGCCTGCTGCTCGACCGCGGCGTCCGGATCTACGAGCGCTCCCGGGTGACCGGCCTCGAGCGCTCCGTTCCGGCGGTCATCCGGACCGAGCACGGCGCGGTCCGAGCGGATCGTGTCGTGCTCACGCACGGGTCGTGGGCGGCGGGGTGGCGCGAGTTCCGCAGGAGTTTCGCGGTGATCGTGGACTACGTGGCGGTGACCGAGCCGATCCCCGATCGCCTGAAGGAGATCGGCTGGATGTCACAGGTCGGGATCGCGGACGGACGCGAGTGGCTCTACTACCTGAGGCCGACCGACGACGGACGGATCGCGATCGGAGGCGGCGCCGGCGCGGTGGCGTTCGGCGGCCGCGCGAACGGGCGGGCCGTCACGCACGATCGGCGGGTGGCGGAGGTCGCCGCCCGCGGGCTCCTGCGGATGTTCCCTCGGCTGGAGGGGACGCGGTTCACCCACGCATGGGGCGGTCCGATCGATCAGACCGCGGCGTTCGTGCCCTTCTATCGGACGCTGCGGCCCGGCACGATCCACGCGGGACTCGGCTACAGCGGGCACGGGCTGTCGCAGACCTTCGTCGGCGGCAAGATCCTCGCCTCGACCGTCCTCGGGTCGGAGGACGAGTGGACCTCACTCGCCGTGAACCGTCCCGAAACGATCAAGGTGCCGCCCGAGCCGCTGCGATGGATCGGCGTGAACGCCGCCGCCCGCGAGCTCGAGCGTGGGGATGCACGCGAGGAGGCGGGCAAGCGACGCGGCCTCCTCAACGAGGTGATCGGGTCGGGCCCGATCGCGTTCCGCGACAAGGTCGTCGCGAAGGCTTAGTACCGATCGTCCCGCGCGCCGGGCAGGTCGCGCGCCGGCCGGCCGACGCTGATCGAGGTGGCGCTCGGGCCGAACCGTCGTTCGAGCTTGCGCCACTGGCGGCGCCAGGCGAGCCAGGCGACCAGGGCGAGCGCGGTGAACGACAGGATCACGGTCAGGACGATCACGAGGGTGATCTTGAGGACGAGCCCGAGGACGCCGGCCAGCGCCGCGAGCAACAGCAAGAAGAGCAGGACGACCATGTCCCTATGCTACGGCGACGTCCACGAAACGCCGTATCCGGCCGGCGAGAGCTCCGGGGTGCTGGAGCGGGAGGTCGTGGATCCCTTCCATCCATGTGATCCGCACGGGGGACCCCGCGGCCTCGAGGCGACCGGCGCCGCGCCTCTTGGCGGCATCGAACGCGGCGTCCGAGCCTCGCGCGAGGATCGCGAGCGTCGGCACGGTCAACGA
>JBKOZW010000092.1:0-7671 GCA_046726095.1 Actinomycetota bacterium | reverse complement strand
ACCTGCGCGATGCCGGGTACGAGGTGGACGCCGTCGCCGTGCTCAGGCCGACGGACTGAACCGGTTCAGACCCGGTCGCAGCGCCAGATCCGGAGCTGCCAGAGCCACCGGCTCCCGCGCTGGCGGAAGCTGACGATCCCGTCCTTCATCATCCGCGCGACGGCCTTCGACCTGGCCACCAGATCCGGGAGCGGGAACTCCCGTTCGAGGACCGGCTCCATGTGGTCGCCGAAGATCTCGTGCGCGGCGTCCAGGATCGCCTGCTCGTGCTGGATCGTGCCCGTCGGGAGGTAGAGGCGTCCGCCCTTCGAAAGCGTGTCGCCGATCGAACGGAGGAACTTGGCGGGCAACTCGGCCCCCGTGGGGCCACCGGCCGGCACGCCGTCGAACCATCCGGACTCGGCGGCGATCGCGTCGGGAATGCCGGAGACATCGCCGATCAGGACGTCCGCCCGCACGTCGCGAACCGGCTCCAGAAGATCGCCGGCGCGGAACTCGCAGAGGTGGTCCAGCCCGAGACGGCGGGCGTTCTCCCTGGCCGCTTCGACCGCGCGTTGGGACAGATCGACGCCGTAGACCTTGGCCGCTCCGAGCTTCGCGGCCACGAACGCGAGGACGCCGCTCCCACAACCGACGTCGATCACGGTGTCGCCGGGGCTGATCTCCAGGGCGTCCGCGAGCGTCCGGCTGGTCGTCGTCGGGCTGAACACGCCGGGTCCCAGCCGCAGCGCGAAGGGCCCCTCACGGCCCTTCCACTGGGCTTCCAGGATCTCGCTCGCCATGCTCACTCCAGATGGTGGGGGAAGCAGCGCACCGAGTCAACGAGCTTCGGTGCAGGTCGAAGGCTACACGTCCGGCGGCTCGACCGCCGCGTCCCTACCTGGCACGAGCATACCCTCCTCGACGGCCGTGGCATCGGCCTCGAGGCGAGCAGCGAGCCGCTCAGTCTGGATACCCTTTGTTCCGGCCGGGTATGCCCCGACCCGCCGGGCGCCGCGGCGCAGCAGCGTGATCGCGCCGTGGGCGTTCCCGCGCATCAGATGGACGTATCCGGCTCCCATCTGCGAGAGCCCCTTGAAGAGCTCTTCGTCGCCGCTGCCCCGCGACTGCTTCCATGCCGTCTCCCACGCTTCGTGGGCGCCGAAGTAGTTCCGGTCGCGCAGGAGCTCCCGGCCGAGACGGTCGATCTCCTCGACGGACAGCCGATCGAAGTCCGGGAGGTGCAGGAGGTTCTCCTCTTCCCACGGGAGCGGCCGGCCCAGCTCGTCCCGCGGCCGCTCGGGCTTCTGACGACGCTCGGACGGGACCCCGGTCTTCCCGGTCGCTTCTTGAGGCATTGCTCGATGCTAGCCCGTTCCGCGGCGGAACTGACGGACGCGCTTGACCCGGCGACGACCGTGGAGGGCCTGGACCTCGATCGGGATCACGCTGATCGTGCCGTCCGGCTCGAGGTAGGCGGCGCGCACGCCGCTCGCGTCGTCGATCCCGTGCTCACGGATCGCCATCTCGACCTCTTCCCGCGCGACGCCCTCGCGGCGGACGCCGTCGGCCAGGATCCGGCCGTCTTTCACGAGGAGCGTCGGCCCGCCCTCGAGCAGTCGCTCCCCGAGCGCGGTCCGCCCGAGCACCCGAACGACCAGGAAGTTCATCACGAGTAGCACGAACGCGGCGGTGAGACCGCCCTGCAGGGACACGTCCGGGCCAACCATCGCGTTCTGTACCGCGTTCGCGATCAGCAGGATCATCACCAGGTCCCCGACGCTCATCTGGCCGAGCTGGCGCTTCCCGAACACCCGCAGACCGAGCAGGATCGCGAGATAGACGATCGCGGATCGGACGGCGATCTCCCACAGGGGCGTGCCGACGTCGAAGAACACCGTCAGACCTCCGCCTCGAGCTCGAACTCCGCCTCGGCCAGTTCCTCCAACGTCTCGCGGAGGGTGTCGTACCGTCGGTCGCCGAGCTGCCGCCTGGTCCGTTGTTCCACGGACTGCACCGCGCGCCGGCATTCGGCCGCCGCGCGCCGGCCGTGTGCCGTGAGCCGAACCAGTTTCGCGCGCGAGTCGTTGGGATCGGGCACGCGCCGGACGTACCCGCGGGACTCCAGATCGTCGACCATCGCCATCATCCCTTGCTTCGTCAGGCGCACGTGCTCGGCGAGGTCGGTGAGCCGTGAGCCGCTGCGCCGGTCGACGCTGAGGAACAACGCCGCGTGACCCGGTCGGACGTCCGGGAACCCGCGGTCCGCGAGGTCGGCGTCGAGCTCCGCTGCGAGCGCGCGGCGAGCCTCGAGGAGCTGTCGGATCAGATCGGCCATGGGTGCCCGATCATCCTTTCAGCCGTTCGGCGCATGGTCAATCAGGTTGACCATCGAACCAGGCTAGCCTGATCGATCGTCATGGCGATCGAGATCCGCGACGCTCGGCCCGGCGAGTACGAGGAGGCCGGGCGGGTGACTGCCGACGCGTACCGCGAGTTCGTCCCCGCCGCGAACGACCCCGGGTACTCACGATCCGAGTGGTTCGGCTACCTCACGCGCCTCGCCGACATCCCGGGTCGGGCCGACCGCACCACGATCCTGGTGGCCGTCGACGACGGCCGGGTCGTCGGGTGCGTGACGCTCGAGCTGCAGGGCAGGGTCGGCGACTGGGACGGGGACCCGCCGCTGCGTCCCGGCGAAGCCCACATCCGGATGCTCGGCGTGGATCCGGCGGCGCGGGCGCGCGGGATCGGCACGCAGCTCATGGCCGCCTGCGAGGCGCGCGCCCGCGCCACCGGCAAGACGTTCGTGACGCTCCACACCACGACGAAGATGGAGGCCGCGCAGCGGATGTACGCGCGCCTGGGCTACGCGCGAACCGAGGATCACGTGTTCCCGGACGGGTTCGTGCTGATCGGCTACCGCAAGGAGCTGTCGGGCTCGATCAGCTGATCCTGGAACTGCTGTTCGTAGAGGCGAGCGTAGAGACCGCTCTTGGTCAGCAGCTCCTCGTGCGTGCCCTGCTCCACCACGCGGCCCCGGTCGAGCACGAAGATCACGTCGGCCTGCAGGATCGTCGAGAGGCGGTGCGCGATCGCGATCGTGGTCCGCCCGTGCATCAACGGCTCCAGCGCCGCCTGGACCAACCGCTCCGACGTGGTGTCGAGCGACGAGGTGGCCTCATCCAGGATCAGGATCGAAGGATCCTTGAGGATCACCCGCGCGATCGCGAGCCGCTGCTTCTCGCCGCCCGAGAGCTTGTAGCCACGTTCCCCGACGACCGTGTCGTACGCGTCGGGCAGCTCCGAGATCCGTTCGTGGATGTTGGCGGCGCGCGCGGCCGCCTCGAGCTCCTCCTGTGACGCCCCGGGCCTCCCGTAGAGGAGGTTCCGTCGGATCGTGTCGTGGAACAGGTACGTCTCCTGGGTCACGATCCCGATCGAGTCGCCGAGGGACTCCATGGTGACCATCCGCACGTCGTGGCCGTCGATCCGGACGGCACCGCCCTGGACGTCATACAGGCGCGGGACCAGGTACGTGATCGTGGTCTTGCCCGCGCCGCTCGGTCCGACGAGCGCCGCGAGCTGGCCGGGCTCGATCCGGATCGCGACGTCGTCGAGGGTCCAGAGGCGTCGCTGTCCGGGGCCGTCGCCCGAAGGGGAGACCGTCACGGCGCCGTCCGCGGGCTCCTCGTACCGGAACCGGACGTGATCCAGCTCGACCGCACCCCGCACGTCCACCAGCGGCTCGGCATCCGGCGCGTCCACGATCTCGTGCTCCATGTCGAGGTACTCGTAGACGCGATCGAACAGCGCCATGGACGATTGGACCTCGGTCGAGACCTGGAGCATCGATCCGATCGGGAAGAACAGGCGCGACTGCAGGGTCGTGAAGCCGACCAGCATCCCCGACATGATCACGTCGGTCCCGTTGCTCGAGTTGACCCACCCCGCGACCAGGTACACGAGCGCCGGCGTGATCGAGAAGAAGAATCCGATCAGGGCGAAGAACGACCGCCCGATCATCGTCTGACGGATCAGCAAGCCGGTCAGCCGCTGGTTCTCGCCTTGGTACCGGTCCACCTCGTAGCCGCGTCGACCGAACGACTTGGACAGGAGCATCCCGGAGACCGAGAGCGTCTCCTCGGTGATCGCGGTCAGATCGGCGAGCGTCCTCTGCGTGTTGGTCGCGACCTCACGCCGGGCTTTGCCGACCCGGACCGTCAGCCAGAGGAACAACGGCATCAGCAGCAGCGAGAGCACCGTGAGCGGGACCGAGAGCAGGAGCATCGCGACGATCGTGCTGATGATCGTCACCACGTTCGAGAGCACGGTCGAGGCCGTGTCGGTGACGACCGATTGCACGCCTCCGACGTCGTTCGCGAGCCGAGACTGGATCTCGCCGGTCCGGGTGGTCGTGAAGAAGCGGAGCGGCATCCTCTGGAGGTGCTGGTAGAGCGAGTTGCGGAGGTCCTGCATCACGTGCAGCCCGACGTCGTTCGCGAAGTAGGTCTGGCCGATGCCGATGATGCTCGTCACGAGCGGGACCGCGATCATGAGGGCGACGTAGAAGTAGAGCAGCGGCAGGTTGGGACAGGGCTGCCCGGAGCAATCGTTGTTGGAGGCGAACAGGGCGTTGTCGAACACCCGGACGATGAGCAAGGGGTTGACCACGCCCAGGCCGGCCGTGATCACGATCATCAGCCCGACGAACGTCACCTTGCGCCGGTAGGGCCTGAACGTGGCGATGACCCGGCGGACGGTCGCGGGCCTGATCGGACGAGGGTCCTCGTCCACCGGGGCCCCGCCCATGCCGAACATGCGTCCGTGCCGTCCCATGCATCAACGATACGACGGGGCGCAGACAGCGATTCCCGGAGGCCGAGCGGGGGCGAGCTACTCGGCGAAGCAGACGATCTTCTTCTCCACTCTGCTGACGTCGTCGCCGCCATCCGCGTACCAGATGTCGGTTCCGTCCCCGCCGACGATCGTGTCGTTCGGGTCGCCGTCGTACGTCGCGAGGCACGCGTCGTTCCCGGAGCCGCCCGAGATCGCGTCGACCCCCCGGAAATCGATGAGCGAATCGGGACCCGCTCCGCCGAACCAGGTGTCATCGCCTCGGCCGCCGAAGTTGTAGTCACGGCCCCGGCCGCCCTTGATCACGTCGTCACCCCTCCCGTCGGAGAAGAAGTCGCCGCCAGCGGCGCCGACCAGCTGATCGGCGCCGCCCCCACCGGTCAGGCTGTCGTCCCCCGCGCCGCCGCGCAGGATGTCGTTGCCGTCCTCGCCGAAGAGGTCGTCGTTCCCTCCCCTGCCGCAGATCACGTCGTTGCCGGGCGTCCCGTGGATCTCGTCGTTGCCGGCGCTGCCGACCATGGTGCAGGCGGTGCTCGCCGCGACCGCGGATCCACCCGGAACGGGAGCCAACAGGAGCGATGCGGCGACGAGAAGCAGGGCGAGCCGTTGCCGGCGAAGCATGGAGGCCTCCTCGACGGATGGGGTCCGAGGGACGCTCGCATAGCCGGGTCGGACGGTCAACGCGCCAGGATGCGGGCCTTCCGGAAGACGGCGTCGAGCATCTCCGGCGTCAGCTTGCCGGTGAACGTGTTCTGTTGGCTCGGGTGGAAGCTCCCGATGAACCGGTACGGCCCGACCTGCGCTTCGGCCTCGTGGCCGAAGCGCGGCTTGGGCCGAGGCGCGTCGTAGCCCAACGCGACGATCGCCCGGATCGCGCCCTCCCATGCGAAGGCTCCGAGCGGGACGAGCACGCGGAGGTCGTGCAACGCGGCGAGCTCCCGTTCGAGGAAGGGCAGGCAGGCGTCGCGCTCCTCGGGCGTGGGCCGGTTGCCGGGGGGCACACACCGGTTGACCGCCGCGACGTACGCGCCCGTGAGGGTCAGGCCGTCGTCGATCGACGTGGACGTGGGTCGGTCGGCGAAGCCCATCCGGTACAGCGAGGCGAACAGGAAGTCCCCCGAGCGATCGCCCGTGAAGATCCGGCCGGTCCGGTTCCCGCCGTGGGCGGCCGGCGCCAAACCGAGCACCAGCATCCGCGCACCCGGATCGCCGAACCCGGGGACCGGCCGTCCCCAGTACCGATCGCGGGCGAACCGGGCGACCTTCTCGCGGGCGACCTGCTCGCGCCATGCGACGAGCCGCGGGCAGCGACGGCACGCGATCACGTCCTCGCGGATCGCGTCGAGCGCCGAAGGGGTCACGGCCCGCCCGTGGCGACCCTGGAGAACACGTCGTAGTTCGAGCCGTTCGACGTCGAGCCGTTGTACTGCGCGTACACGTGATCACCCGTGGCGACGAGCGACGGCGCGTCGTTGATCCGCCGGCCCGGTGTGCCGGCCCCGGCGACGAGCGTCGGCCTGGTGAACGTGGCGCCGTCGGCCGAGGTGGCGGAGAGGAGGTCGATCCGCGCCTCTCTCTTGCGAACGTTGCAGTCGTGCACGAGCGAGGTGTCCCGACACGCCGCCCACATCGCCACGAACCCGCCGGGTGCGGGCTCCACCGCGACCGCGTACCCGCCGGTGTACGTGAGGCCACCGGCAGGACCTTCCTTCCAGACCCTCGTCGCGTCGGGCCCGAACGTCTCCCCCGTGACACGCGCGTAGACCAAGCTCGTGTTCGTGTTCCATGCGATCGTGAGAACGCCCGGGACGAGCCGCGACGCGGACACCACCGGGTAGCCGTGCTGGGCGAGCGACACGTGCCGCGTCATCGTCGTCCGCGGCCCCCACTCACCGGCGGTCGCGGCGGCGACGGGTGACCCCGACCGGGACAGATCGATCGCCCGCGCCTTCATCGTTCCGTCCGCGTCGGCGACCCAGGCGACGACGATCAGGTCCCCGACGGCCGCGATGTTCGCGAGCCCCGAGAAGCCCGTGGACACCTTCCGGGTCGTCGCGCCGAGCTTGATCGGCGCCGACCACCCGGAGGTGCCCGAGCGCTCGCGGAACGTGACCTTGCCCGTCTCCGCGTCCACCCAGACGGCGTAGAGGTTGACCGGGCCGAACGTCGTCTTGGCCGCCCCCACGACCGGGTAGTCGATCGCTCCCCCGCGCGGACTCAGGCTCTTCGGGTCCCCCCACGTTGTCCCCCGATCCGAGCTGACGGCGACCTGGATCCGCCGGGGAGCGCCGATCCGGTCGTAGGGGCTGAACCCGGTCATCCAGCCGGCGACAAGCTTCGATCCCGCGGCGGCGACCGTCGGGTTCTCCGCGTTCACGTCGCGCGTCGAGAGCCTCTTCGGGGTCGTCCAGGCGACGCCGTCGTGGCTCGAGGTGGCGAACGCAGCCTGCGGCGTCGTCGCGTCCGAGACGAAGACGTCGGTCAATCGAAAGCGCGCCGACCCCGGTGTCCCGGTGGCGTCGAGCGCGTTGCCGTAGTTCCAGCTGTACGGGCGCGGCAATCCTGCCTGCGGACCCCACGAGATCGCGGCGAACGACGCCGCGGCCGTCGCGACGATCAGACCGACGCCGAGTACGGGGCCCCGGCCGAACCCCCGAACGATCAACCTCACCCGGTCTCCTCCTCCCCGGACGGTCGCCTCCGCCGGAGATCCCCGAACCTCGCCTCCGCCTCGGCGAACGGCTCGAGCCGGTCGAGGAGCCGGTCGACGATCGCCAGGAGGTCTCCGAACCCGGCCGCCTCACTCGGCTCCTCGAGGAGCGCGGCGGCGTCCGC
>JBKOZW010000091.1:0-5878 GCA_046726095.1 Actinomycetota bacterium | reverse complement strand
GAGGGTGTCGACGCCCACGTTCGACAGCGCCACCAGGATGGCGGCGGCGCCGAACAGGAGCAGCGCCACGACGAGCAGCGAGCTCCACGTGACCCGCCGCAACGGTTCCAGCTTCGGCGGCTGGGTGTCGGCCGCGGCGGCCGCACCCGCACGCAGTGCGTCCAGGTCGGCTCCCGTGTCCTTCAGCGATCGCCGGGAGACACGGGTGAGCGCGGCCGGCTGGATGTACGGGAGCGCCGCGGTGAGTTCCCGCGGTCCGAGGGCCGCGGCGGCAGCGGCGACCGCGCGATCGATCCCGACCCGGGTCGCGGTCGTCACGAGCAACTGCGCCCGGTCGGCCTGGATCTGCGCATCGGACGGCGCCGCGCTGGCGCCTCCGAATCCGCCGAACACGCCGGTCCCGTCCGGCAGCACGGCGATGTGCCGGCCGTCCAGGGCACCGTGGACGATCCCCGCATCGTGGAGTCGATGCAGCGACCCCCAGAGACCCGCGAGGAGGTCGTCGCTCACAGGGGCATCGTCGGCGGGATCGAGCCACGCTCCCGCGAGCTCCAGGACGAGCACCGCGTCCTCGTCCGCCATCCCCGCGGCGACGACCGGCTGGACCGGCACCCCGGCTCGCTCGGCCAGGAGCGTCAGGAACGCTTCGTGCTCCACCTGCTGCAACCTGCTCAGGGTGATGCCCGGCGTGTCGTCCCGGTACCACAGGTACGACCAGCAGGAGTTCAGCAGCTGGCCGTCCCACGCATCGCGCCCGTAGTACTTCACGAGCAGCGAGCGGCCATCAACCGTCGTCGCGTCCATCAGCGCCACCCCGCGCGCCGCCAGCGCCGCGTCTCGCACGCGCGTCACCTCGATCCCGAGATCGGCGAGCGCTTCCCGGACCTCGTCGGACGTCGGGCGACCGCCGGGTGATCCGACGACGAGGTGCACCATGGCCGCGGCGCCGTACCCCAGGCCCAAACCGACGATCATGCCGATCAGCGAGGTCAACCCGAGCGCGACGGCGGCGACCGCCCCCAACGGGATCAGCCAGCGTCCGATCCGCCGAACGGGCCGCCCCAGATGGGGGGCGGTCGTCGCGATCACGGCGGTCGCCAAGGCGAGACGGATCGCGGGGTCGACGGGCGGGGGCGAACCGACCGTCAGGGCGTCCGTGAACGAGGCGTCGCCGCTGAGCAGCAGCGTGCCCGCGCTCGCCGCGACGACGATGGCGACCAGCTGGTCCCGGAGGAGACCGAGCCGCGCCGTGCCGACGAGCGCCGCGGCCAGGAGCACGATCGCCCAGATCACGACGAGCGCGTCGCAGCTCTCCCAGAACCAGCCGAGCAGACCGGGCAACGCCTGGACGAGCGCGGTGACCGCCGACCCGAACGCCGTCGACTCCGGAACGAACGACGCGAACGCGATCGCGATCACTGCGGCCAGGAGCAGCACCGCATCCGTGGGGCGCCGCGCCCTCGCCGCGTCGGAGGCCGAGGAGAAGAACCGGACGCGTGACGCGGGCTCGTGGACGAACCTGGTCAGTCGCCGGATGCCTTGTTCACGTTCGACGCTCGCGCGCCGCACGCCTCCGGGATGTGCTCCGGTCCTCGATCGGTCGCGCGCAGGCGCGTCGTCCGTCATCGTCGGCGAGCGTACCCTGACCTACACTCCGCGCGTGGCGGCGTGCCTCACCTGCGGTTCGGACAACGCTGTCGACGCCCGCTTCTGCGCGGCGTGCGGGAGCCCCCTCTCGGTCGCCTGTGCGTTCTGCGGATCGCCGATCCCCGGAGGCGCTCGGTTCTGCCCGTCCTGCGGGACCGCCGTCGAGCACTCCGCGAGCACGGAAGAGCGCAAGGTCGTCTCGATCCTGTTCGCCGACGTCACCGGTTCGACCTCGCTCGGCGAACAGCTCGACCCGGAGCGGTTCCGGCAGGTGATGCAGTCCTACGCGACCGCGATGCGCGAGGAGATCGAGGCCGAGGGCGGCACGGTGGAGAAGTTCATCGGCGACGCCGTGATGGCGGCCTTCGGGGTGCCCGTCGCGCACGAGGACGATCCCGACCGCGCGCTCCGCGCGGCGACCCGGATGCTCGAACGGCTCGAACGGCTCAACGACGAACTCCACGCGACCCACGAGATATCGCTGCAGATCAGGATCGGCATCAACACCGGCGAGGTCCTGGCCGTCACCGCCCCCGCGCCCGGTGAGGCGATGGCGACGGGCGATGCGGTCAACACGGCCGCGCGGCTCCAGTCGATGGCCGATCCCGGCACGGTGCTGGTCTCGGAGCGGACGGCGAACGCCGTGCGCGGGTTCGTCTTCGAAGACCGGGGGCCGCAGGAGGTGAAGGGGCGGCGCGAGCGCGTGCGCGCCTTCCGCCTCCTCGAGGAGGTTCCGGGGGCGACGCGGGGCGTGCCCGGACTGTCGGCTCCGATGGTGGGTCGCGACGCCGAGTTTGAGCTGCTGCGGAGCGTCTTCGAACGCGTCACGGGGGACCGCCGTCCGCACCTGGTGACGGTCTACGGCGATGCGGGCGTCGGGAAGTCACGGCTGACCCGCGAGTTCCTCACATGGGCGGAGCGAGCCGAGCCCCCGGCGACGGCGCTCCGCGGACGATGCCTCCCCTACGGCGACGGCATCACGTACTGGCCGCTCGCCGAGATCCTGAAGGGCCACGCCGGCATCCTCGACACCGACCCACCCGAGCTCGCGATCGAGAAGGTGCGCAAGGCTGGGCGCGATCTCCTCACGAGCGACGTGTCCGCCGATCCGGCGCGCGCGACCGCCGCGCTCGCCTACACGGTCGGTCTGGAGGATCCGGATGTCTCGTTCGCGAACGCGTCGCCCCGGGAGATCCGCGACGAGCTCCACGCGGCGTGGCGATCGTTCTTCACGGCACTCGCCCTCACGGAACCGATCGTCGTCGTGATCGAGGACATCCACTGGGCCGATCCGGTGATGCTCGACCTCCTGGACGAGCTCGCCGACCAGGTCGCGGGGCCCGCGTTGTTCCTGTGCCCGTCTCGCCCGGACCTCACCGCGACCCATCCGAGCTGGGCAGGCGGACGGCGGAACATGTCCTCGGTCGCGCTCGACCCGCTCACCGCGGAGCAGTCGGACCGGCTCGTGCGGTCCCTCCTCACGGTCGACGATCTGCCGGCCAGTGCACGCGAGCGGATCCTGCAACGCGCGGAGGGGAACCCGTTCTTCCTCGAGGAGATCATCCGCCGCCTGATCGACGGTGGGGTGCTCACGCACGACGGGAGCCACTGGCGCGCCGCGTCGTCCGTGGACGCGCTCGAGATCCCCGACACGGTTCAGGGGGTCCTCGCAGCGCGGATCGACCTCCTCGACCCGTCCGACAAGCGGATCCTCCAGGCGGCCTCGGTCGTGGGGCGGGTGTTCTGGACGGGCCCGATCACGGATCTGGTCGACGTCGGCGTGGCTGACGTGACCGAGGCCCTGCGGCGCCTCGAGGACCGCGAGCTCGTCCTCTCGCGCCCCGGTTCGACCCTCTCGGGGCAACGCGAGTACGCCTTCAAGCACGTGCTCACGCGGGATGTCGCCTACGAGTCGCTACCCCGCCGTGACCGCGTCGAGGCGCACGCGGACGTCGCGCGGTGGCTCGAGCGCACGGCGGGTGAGCGGGCGGGCGAGTTCGCGGAGCTGCTCGCGTATCACTTCCTGACCGCCGTGCAGCTCGCGCAGGAGACGCGCGGCGACGCGACCGACCTGATGCGGTCGGCCGCGCTCCGGTGGCTGCTCCGCGCGTCCCATGATTCGCTCCGCCGGCTGGGGATCCGCAAGGCGCAGCGCTTCGCCGAACACGCGCTCGATCTCTCGCGTACCGATCCGGAGCGGGTCGACGCACTCGAAGCGGTGGGCGAGGCGTCGTTCCAGTCCTACGAAGGCGACCTGGCTTGGCGGTACTTCCGGGAAGCGGCGCAGGTGCTCCAGCGCTCGGGCTCCGACGACGACGAGCGGATCGCGTACCTCGCCGCGCGGGCGTGTGAGATCCCGCAGCGATGGCCAGGCTCGATCCGCGGCACCCCGCCGACGGAGCCGGAGGCCAAGGAGATCTTCGAGCTCGGGATGGCCGCCCTCCCGGAGGGCGACAGCGAAGCCAGGGTCCGGCTGTTGGGGATCCGTGCCGGGTGGCTCTTCGGGTACCCCCGAGAGGATGTCGCGCCGGATGAGGAGCTCCGAGGCTATGCGGCCGCGGGTGTGGAGGCGGCGGACGTTGCGATGCGCATGGGCCTCCCCGACCTCGCCTCCGGCGCGCTCGACGCCGCGAACGCAGCGTGGTCCTCGGTCGGCTACTGGTCCGAGACGCTCCCATTGATCGAGCGGCGAGCCGAGCTCCTGCCTCAGCTCACCGACGTCCTCGAGATCGGCGACTGTTACGCGATGCTCACGTGGGCGCTCTTCGAGATGGGGCGCTACGAGGAAGCCGCCGCGATGGCGGACGACGGGCTCGCCGTGGTCGCCGGGAAGGGCCCGAACGTCGAGCTGCACCTGCGAGCCTGGGGCATTGCGATCCTGCACCGGCTCGGGCGCTGGGACGAGGCGTTGGCCGAGCACGCGCTCGTGCAGGAGCTCCTGGGGGACCGACGCGAGGATCTTCCGTACTTCGTCACGCAGGGGGTCGCCGCGGCGGCCACGATCCACCAGGTCCGGGGTGAGCGGGCTGAGGCCGACCGGCTCCAGGCCGGCCTCGTGCGGCTCGCATCGGTGGGGGCCGGGCGCGTCTACAGCTTCCTCCGACGGCTCCTCATCGTGCGCGGCGAGCTCGCCCTCGCCGCATCGCTCACCCGACCGACGAACTGGCGCGTCCACGCGAACGACAGCTACGAGGGGGACGCCGAGCTCGTGGCCGCGATGGAGGACTGGCATCGGGTACCGGCGCTCCTCGCGGAGATCCGCGGCTACGCGGCGCGGGCGGCGGCGGTCTCGCTCGTGCCGTTCGCCGACCGGCTCGAGGGGCGGGCGGCGCTCGCCGGAGGCGACGCCGCCCGCGCCGCGACCCTGCTCACGGAGGCGGCTGACGGCTTCGACCAGATCGGTGCGGCGTGGGAGCGCGCCCTGACGCAGGTCGACCTGGGGCGCGCGCTGCTCGCGAGCGGACGGGCCGACCGCGCCGGAGAGGCGGTGACGTCCGGCACGCGGACGTTCGAGGATCTCGGCGCGGTGAAGGACCTCGCGACGGCCCGTTCGGTGCTCGAGGCCGGTTGACGCGGCGAGGGCGGGCCGCCTTTCGGCGGCCCCGCCCTCCCCCGGAACGACAACCAGGTTCAGGCCGTCATGGCCCGGTCCACGGCCCGGTCGACCCTGCGGACCCCGAAGGCCATCACGATCTGGCCGATCCCCCGGAACAACGACAAGAAGCCGACCCAGAGCAGGATCAACTCGGCGCGCGCCGGATAGAACTGCTGCGACACCCAGATCCCGAGGAGCAGCTCCAGGATCCCCGCGACGAGGCCGAGACCCCACAGCGGGTTGACGTCGCGCGTCAACGTCGCCTTGATGAGCTCGAGCGTCCCCATGAACACGAGGACCAACCCGAGCACCGAGGCGAGGGCGAAGAACGTGTCGTAGGGATGGATGAAGCTCCAGATGGCCCCGAGCAGGAAGATAAACGCCATCAGCCAGTGCAGCCACTTCCATCCTGCAGACATCTGCGCCGAGATGAACTCGTTGATGGCGCCGAACACGAACAGCGCACCGATCAGGAACCCGACGGTGGCGACCGAGGTGACGTCGAACCGCAGCACGATGACCGCGATCAGCAGCCACGCGAGGCCGGTGATGAGGAACACCCACCACGGGACGTCGGACCATCCCCCGGTGGCCTCAGCGCGTGCTTCCATCTCCGACATGCGAACCCCCTCTTCG
>JBKOZW010000090.1:0-3100 GCA_046726095.1 Actinomycetota bacterium | reverse complement strand
ACGGCGATCCGCATCCCTCGGACCCCTGGCGGTTCGAGCGGCACCTCGATCTTGGGACGCAGGCTCGTGACGTCCAACGGGTGCGGCCCCGCCAGCACGTTCTCGAACAACGCGCAGTCCGCGACCGTCCGCGCGAGCGGCCCGTCGTGGCAGTAGCGGTCGAGGTTGTAGGGCGCCTCCACGGGCACCCGGCCGTGCGGCGGCTTGAACCCGACCACCCCGTTCGCCGACGCCGGCAACCGGATCGAACCGCCGATGTCCGATCCGCTCGCCAGGTACGACGTGCCGCTCGCGAGCGACGCTCCCGATCCGCCGCTCGAGCCGCCGACCGAGAACGCGGGGTTCCACGGGTTGCGCGTCACGCCCCACAGCTTCGAGTGCGTGTACCCCGCGCACGAGAACTCGGGCGTCGTCGTCCGCGCGTGGACGACCGCACCCGCCTCCAGGATCCGTTCGGCGACGGGGGCGGTCGAGGGTGCGACCTCGTCGATCGCGAGCGACCCGAACCGCATCCGCCATCCTTCGACCGCGAGCTCCTCCTTCATGGCGACGGGCAACCCCTCGAGCGGCCGGATCCCTTCGCCCCGGGCGTATCGCTCGGCCGAGGTGCGAGCCGCGGCCGAAGCCTCCTCCTCCCGCATCTCGGTCAACGCGTTCACGGTCCCCTCCACGCCCGCGGCCCGCGCCAACACCGCGTCGAGCAACTCGACCGGGGAGACCTCCTTGGCCCGCATCCGCGCGAGCGCCTGGACCGCGCTCAGCTCATGGAGATCGCTCACGAGATGAACTCGAGACGCGCGCGGTGCTCGCGGAGCAATGATGCGGTGGCCGCATCGAGCTCGTGGTCTCGTTCGGGTTCGGTGATGTCCGAGCCTTCGCCGAAGAGCTCGCCGGACAGATACCGCTGTCCCGTGTCGGCGATCACGGTCACGATCGACGGCAGCTCGGGATGCTTCTCGGCGACCTTCAGGGCCGCGACGACGTTCATCCCCGACGACGGGCCGCACAGCATGCCCTCGTCGCGCGCGAGCCGGAGCGCCATCGCGAGCGACTCCTCGGTGGAGACCACGACGATCCCGTCCATCAGGGAGAGGTCGAGGTTGGCGGGAACGATGCCGTCGCCGATCCCCGGCACACCGTGGGTCCCCCATCGCTCCTCGCTGATCAGCGGGCTCTCCGCGGGCTCGACGGCGTACGCGAGCACCCCCGCGTCGTGCCCCTTGAGCGCGCGGGCGACGCCCGTGATCCACCCGCCCGTCCCCTGGGCCGCGACCACGGCCCCGACGGACCCGACGACCCCACCGGTCTGCTCCCAGATCTCCTCACCGGACACCTGCTGCGCCGCAGGGTTCTCAGGGTTCTCGAACTCGCCGGGGAAGAAGTAGCGATCCGGGTCCGCGGCGACCACCTCGCGCATCGTCTGGAGCGCCAGGTCGATGTCCGTGCCGGACCCGGGTGTCAGGATCAGCTCGGCCCCGTACGCCTCGATCATCCGCTTGCGTTCCGCGCTCATCCCCTCGGGCATCACGATCGTGCAGGCGTAGCCCTTGATCGCGGCGACGGCGGCGCAGGCGATGCCAGCGTTGCCCGTCGTGCATTCGATGATCGTCATCCCGGGTCGGAGCTCACCGCGCCGCTCGGCGCCGGCGAGCATCCGCGCGTAGATCCGATCCTTGACGGAGCCGGTCGGCCCGAACCACTCCACCTTGGCGTAGAGCTCGACGCCCTGCGCGACGCGCGTGAGCCGAACGAGCGGCGTTGCGCCGATCGTGTCCAGCAACGAGTCGGCCGGCCGGCGGAGCCGCTCCCAGTCGGTCATCCCACGCTCCGTCTCCGCTCGACGTAGCCGAGCCGGTGCGAGATCGCATCCGCCGCGTCCATCGCGAACCGCGCCATCCGCGGGAGGTCGATGCCGCGCATCCGGAAGGCCGGCCCGCTGACGGAGATCGCGGCCGCCACCCGGCCGTCGGCTCGTCGCACCGGTGCCGCGACCGCGTTGAGGCCTTCCTCGAGCTCCTCGATCGTCTGCGCGTAGCCGCGACGACGCACCTCGTCCAGCTGTGTCCTGAGAACGTCGGCGTCGACGATCGTGTTCGCCGAGAACCGATCCATCGGCGCGGCGAGGAACCGGTCCCGATCCGGTTCCGGGGCGAACGCCAACAGCACCTTCCCGTTGGAGGTGCAGTGCAGCGGCGTCCGTCGGCCGACCCAACTCATGGCCACGACGGAGCGTGTACCCGTGACCTGGTCGATGTAGACCACGGAATCACCCGACAGGACACCGAGGTTCGCGGTCTCCCGCGTCTGCTCCGCGAGGCTCTCGAGCAACGGGTGCGCCTCGCGCACGATGTCCAGGCCGGCGATCGCCGACCCCGCCAACCGCACGAGCCCGAACCCGATCCGGTAACGGTCGTTCTGAGGGTCCCGCTCCAACAGGTCCCGGTCCGCGAGCGCGGCCGCGAGCCGCGAGGCCGTCGCTTTATGCACCCCGAGCTGGCGGCCCAGCTCCGAGACACCGATCTCCCCGGCGTCGGCGACCACCTCGAGGGCGGTCAGCGCGCGCTTGACCGACTGCAGGTTCCCGCCTTCGTCGCGCATCACGCAACCTCCGTGAACAGCGTGCAACGCCGGACGCTAGGCCGGAGATCGGGGACCTGTCAAACCGCGGGATGTCAGCCGGGCGACGAACAGTCGCGGAGCGGCCGGATCGTGGGCGGCAGCGCGTCGTCGAACTGGAACGCGCTCTCCGTCCCGTTCCCGCCGAGGAGATCGTTCTGCGAGGGGTCGTTTTCCAGCGGCAGGTTGGGGTCGGCGATCCGCTGATCGTGGAGCGGATCCACATCGAACAGCTTTTCGATCAGGTTCAGGACCGAATCGGGAGCGAGGTCCTGGTGGTTGACCCCGGGCAGCGCCCACGGCGAGATCAGGATCATGGGCACCCGCGGACCGTACCCGTAGATGTCGGAGTGCGGCGGCGCCACGTGGTCGTAGTACCCACCGAAGTCATCCCACGTCAGGATCACCGCCGTCGAGCGCCAGAGCTTGGGTCGTCGCATCAGCGCGTTGAGCATCGTCACGGTCCAGTTCTCACCGCCGCAGA
>JBKOZW010000089.1:0-8091 GCA_046726095.1 Actinomycetota bacterium | reverse complement strand
CCCCAGCCGCGCCGGATCCCGACGACCTGATGCCCTTCCGAAGAGGCATGGTTGACCGCGGCCTTGATACACGCGTTCAGCCCCGGGACGTCGCCGCCGCCGGTCAGGATCCCGATCTTCACCGCGACAGGGTACGGCCCTCGAGGCCCGGGCGGTCCACCCGCGACTATCCTGGAGCCATGCTTGGCTTGGAACGATGCTTGGCTCGAGACCCATGCTCGGCCCGAGACCCATGCTCAGCGTCCTGATCCCCCAGCACCTGGGATGGCTCGAGCTGATCTTCCTCGGTCTGTTGGTGACGCTCGTCGGCCTCGTGAGCGCGTTCGCCCTGTTCGTCATCGTGCAGCAGTTCCGCAACCCGGGCCGGCCCCTCCGACGCTGAAGCAGCTCCGCTAGTCCGCGACGACCTCCGTGCCCGCTCGGCCGGCGAGCGCCTCCCGAGACTGGTCCAGATCCGCGATCACGGCGCGACCGGCGCCGGCCTCCACGAAGCCGAGGGCCGCCTCGACCTTGGGTCCCATCGACCCGGCGCCGAACTCTCCCGCTTTCAGCATGCGCCGCGCCTCCTCGACCGTGATCCGGTCCAGATCCTCGGGCATCAGCGATCCGTACCCACGCTGCACCTTGGGGACGTCGGTCAGGATCAGCAGGACGGACGCGGCCACCTCCGTCGCGAGGATCGCCGCCGCGAGGTCCTTGTCCACGACACCCTCCTTCCCGATGAGCCGCGGTCCCTTCTCGATCACGGGCACGCCACCGCCGCCGCTCGCGATCACGATCGCCCCTGAGGACACGAGCTGCGCGATCACGGGGGTCTCGACGATCGAGTACGGCTTGGGGCTCGGCACGACACGGCGCCAACCCCCGTGCGGGTCCGCCTTCATCGACCATCCGCGGCGCTCCTCCAGCTGCCTCGCGCGCGCCTCGGTGAAGAACGGACCGACGAACTTGGTCGGCCGCCGGAAGGCGGGATCGTTCGCATGGACGCGCGTGAGGGTGAGGATCGTCACGACGGGACGCTCCATGCCGCGTTCGAAGAAGACGTCGCCGATCGTCACTTGGAGCAGGTAGCCGATCTGGCCCTGCGACTCGGCGCCGCAGACGTCGAGCGGCATCGGGTGGACCTGCTTCGCGGCGGCCTCCTGCTGGATCAGGATGCGCCCGACCTGCGGGCCGTTACCGTGGGTGACCACGACCTCCCAGCCGTCGGCGGCGATGTCGGCGATCCGCTCGGCGGCGCCGCGGGCGGCGCTGAACATCTCCTCGTAGGTGTCCTCGGCGCCGCGGCGGAGCAGCGCGTTGCCGCCCAGGGCGACGACAACGCGCTCCATCGAGCCTCCTACAGGACGGGAGCGAGGATGTCCGCGAGCTGCGGCGAGTCCGGGAGCGGGTCGAGGTCGTACCGGACGCGGACCGCAGGCTTGCGGATGTCGATCACCTGCCGCAGGTCGATCGGCGTCCCGATGACCACGAGGTCCACGTCCGCTGCGTCGATGATCTTGGCCATCTCGTCGAGCTGACCCTCGCTGTAGCCCATGGCCGGCAGCACCGCGCCGACGTCGTACTTCTCGAACGTCTCGGCGATCGTGCCGATCGCCCACGGGCGAGGATCGACGATCTCAGCGGCACCCAGGCGCTGCGCGGCGACGACGCCGGCGCCGATCTTCATCTCGCCGTGCGTGAGCGTCGGCCCGTCTTCGACCACGAGCACGCGCTTGCTACGGATCGCGTCGGGATCGTCGCACGTCACCTTGGAGTTCGCCTTCACCACCGTCGCGCGCGGGTTGACCTCGTCGATCGTTCGCTCGAGCTGCGCTACCTGCTCGGGCGCTGCCGAATCCATCTTGTTGATCACGATCACGTCCGCGGCTCGCAGGTTCGTCTCGCCCGGGTGGTAGCGAAGCTCGTGACCGGCCCGGAGCGGATCGACCAGCGCGAGCCACACGTTCGGGCGGTAGAAGGGCAAGTCGTTGTTGCCGCCGTCCCACAGGAGCACGTCGCACTCCGCCTGTGCCTGCTCCAGGATCGCGCCGTAGTCGACGCCCGCGTAGATCACCGTTCCGGACGTGATGTGGGGCTCGTACTCCTCGCGTTCCTCGATCGTGCAGTCGTAGCGATCCAGGTCGGCGAGCTCCGCGAAGCGCTGGACGCGCTGCGCGGCGAGGTCGCCGTACGGCATCGGATGCCGGACGGCGACCACGCGCTTGCCGGAGTCCTTGAGGGCGCCGGCGATCGCGCGGGTCGTCTGCGACTTCCCCACGCCGGTGCGGACCGCCGTCACCGCCACCGTCGGAACCGTCGGCTGCAGCATCGTGGCGTCGGGGCCTAGGAGCGTGAAGCTCGCGCCCGCCGCCATCGCGGTCGACGCCTTGTGCATCACGTACTCGTGGCTCACGTCGGAGTAGCTGAACACGACCTCGTCGACGTCCAGCTGCCCGATCAACGCGACGAGGTCCGACTCGTCGTGGATCTGGATCCCGTCGGGATACCGCGCCCCCGACAGCGACGGCGGGTACCGCCGGTCGTCGATGAACGGGATCTGTGTCGCCGTGAACGCGACCACCTCGACCGAGGGGTCGTCGCGGTAGACGACGTTGAAGTTGTGGAAGTCGCGCCCGGCGGCCCCCATGATGAGCACACGGCGTGGCATCTCAGACATCCTTTCCGCTGGAAGACCTCTGATGCGCGGGAAGGCGCCCGAGGGGCGCGTGGGTTGCCCGCTCTTCGGGGCGTGATGCTACTCCAGCCAGCCGCGCGGGCCCACACGCCCGAACGGCCGGGCGAAGTGCGGGACGCCGACCCGCCAACCATCGTGGCCGGCGCGCCACAGGAGGATCCGCCGCGCCGCCGACGCCAGCTGCGGGTCGTCGTCGTGCGACGACCACCACTCGGGGTGCTCGACCTGGGTCGGGGTGTGCAGCAGGTCCCCCGTGAGCAGGAGCACGTCTTCGCCGTCGCGGACGATCACGCTCCGGTGCCCGGGGGTATGCCCGGGTGAGTGACGAACGCGCACCCCCGGGATGATCTCGTGGTCGCGGTCGGTGATCGACAGCATCCCGAGCTCGAGCAGCGCGCTCATCGGGTGCCTCGCGACGTAGTCCTCATCGGTGCTCCCCGCGAAGTACGACCAGTCCGCCTCGTGCACATGGACCGTCGCGTTGGGGAACGCGGGAACCCCGCCGATCACGGTCCCGCCGGCATGGTCGGCGTGGAGATGCGTCACGATCACGTGCCGGACGTCCTCCTCGCGGATCGGATCCCATGCGCCGGGCGTCGATTCGACCCAGGGGGCGTACGGCGGGAAGTCGCCGACCCCGGTGTCGACCGCGACGAGCGTCCCCGACGGCATCGTGACCACGAAGCCGTGCACGTGCCACGGCCACGATCCGTCACCGTCGAACGCCCACGGGCGGCGCTCGCGCTCGCCGTTCCAGTCGACGCTCCGCCCGGGGAGCTCGTCGACGAGCGCGAGCGCCCCCCATCCCTCGCAGATCGTCCGGACCTCGATGCGACCGACGCGGATCGGGTCGACGTGGGACATCCGCGGCAGCCTAGCGCTCCAGGTCGGCCGGAACGTCCACGTCGAAGAGCGAGCGCCGCCCGGGGTCCAGCTCGGTCCAGCGGGCCTCCGGCACGGCGGCGGTGCGCATCACGTCCAGGACGTCGCCGAGGCGGCGGCGCCCGGCATGGAGCAGGGTGTGGACCGCATCGGCGGCGGGCCAGGTGCGAACGGCGATCGGGACGGGCGCGCGACCGTCGTCGATCGCCAGAGCGGCCACATCGTGTCCCTCCGATCCCAGCACCTCGATCAGCTCGCGCAGCACGACCACCGGGACGTCCGGCATGTCGCCGGCGACGACGACCGCGACGTCGGACCGGACGGCCGCGAGGAGCCCGGCGTGGAGCCCCGCGAGCGGTCCCTCCCCCTCGCTCGAGTCATGCGCGAGGCGAACGCCGGACGGCAGGTCGCCACCGTCGGCGGCCGGAGCCAGGACCACGACGACGTCCCGGCTGACCTCGGTCACGCGAGCGATCGCGTGGTGCAGGAGCGGCCGGCCTCGATACGGAGCGCGGAGCTTGTCGGACCCGAACCGGCGGGAGCCACCTCCGGCGAGGACGATCCCTGCGACGGTGCTCACCGGGCGACCTCAGTCGCGGTCACGCCGGCGGCGCTGCACGTACTGGAACCCGAACCGGCCCTTGATGCACAGATGGCCGCTCGTGACCTCCTGATCGGCCGGCGAGGTCACTTTCACGATCGCGTTGTCCTGGACGTGCACCTCGAGCTCGCACCCGACCCCGCAGTAAGGACAGATCGTGTTCGTGATCGACTGCCGCTCCTCGTCCCAGGTCCCGGCCGCGCGCATGTCGTGCTCGCTCTTGAACATCAGCGCGCCGGTCGGACACACGCCGATGCAGTTGCCGCAATAGACGCACGCCGACGCGTCCAGCGGAACCGCGTACTCGGTCGAGATCCGTGCATCGAACCCGCGACCTGCGACCGCGATCGCGAACGTGTGCTGCGCGTCCGTGCCGCATGCCTCGACGCACTTGTAGCAGAGGACGCACCGGGCGTAGTCGCGGACGTACAGGTCGTTGTCCACCTTCACCGGCTGCGCCACGGTCTCCGCCACGGTCGGATCGGCAGGGACGTGGTGGTGGCCGGGCTCCCTCGCGTCGCGGTCCCCTGCCTCCATCGGCGGCATCGCGGCTCCGAACCGGTCGGGGTCGGCCTCGTACGCGAGCTGCCATCGTTGCCACTCGTTCGACGTCAGGGACGTGTCGACGCTCGACGCGAGGAACTCCATCACGAGCTTGCGAGAATGGCGGACGCGATCGGTGTCCGTCCGCACCTTCATCCCGGCCTCGACGGGCCGCGAACAGGCGGGCACGAGCGTCCGAGCGCCTTCGACCTCGACCACGCAGACGCGGCAGGCGTTCACCGGCGTGAGGTTGTCCGCGTAGCACATCGTCGGCGTGTCCACGCCCTGGGCGCGGCAGGCATCGAGGATCGTCGAGCCTTCCGGGACGCGTACGGCCCGGTCGTCGATCTCCACGTCGAGCAACCGGCGGGGAGGAGCGACCGGGACGGCGCTCACGCGACGCCCCCGTCGAACAGACCGAACGCGGACACGGCCGACTGGATCGCGCTCGCTGCCGTCTGACCGAGTCCGCAGATCGAGGCGTCCTGCATCACGGCGCCGATGTCCTGGAGCAGCTGGAGCTCGTCCGCGGGCGTGCCGAGCGTCCTACCCGAGACGAGCCGGTGGAGCGCCTCCTCCTGCCGAACCGTCCCGACCCGGCACGGGACGCATTGCCCGCAGGACTCGTCGCGGAAGAAGCGAGCGATCCGGAGGCAGAGATCGACCAGGTCCGTGTCCTCGTCGAAGACCATGACCACGCCCGACCCGAGCGTGTATCCGCCGGTCCGCGCATCCTCGAACGTGAGGGAGACGTCGAGCCGATCGGGCCCTACGAAGCCGCCGGCCGCGCCGCCCAGCAATACCGCCTTCAGGGCCCTTCCCCCACGCACCCCACCGGCCGCCGCGATCACGTCCCGCAGCGCGACGCCGTGAGGATGCTCGTAGACGCCCGGCCGTTCGACGTGCCCGCTCAGGCAGAACAGGCGAGGTCCCGCCGACCCTTCCGTCCCGATCGCCGTGTACCCCTCGGCGCCGAGCTCCATGATCGGCAGCACGTTCACCAGGGTCTCGACGTTGTTGATGGCGGTCGGTCTGCCGAAGAGACCGTGCGTCACCGGGAACGGCGGCTTGTTCCGCGGCTCGCCACGTTTGCCCTCGACCGAGTTGAACAGCGCGGTCTCCTCGCCGCAGATGTACGCGCCGGCCCCGCGACGCAGCTCGATGTCGAACCGGAGGCCGTGCTCCATCACGTCGTCGCCCAGGTAGCCGTGGCGACGCGCTTCGGCGATCGCGTGTTCGAGGCGCTCGGTCGCCAACGGATACTCGCCCCGGACGTAGACGAATCCCCGCTCCGCACCGGTCGCGAACCCTGCGATCGTCAACGCCTCGACGAGGGAGAAGGGGTCGAGCTCCATGAGGAGTCGATCCTTGAACGTCCCTGGCTCCGACTCGTCCGCGTTGCAGATCACGTAGTGGGGTTGCACGGGTTGCTCGGAGACCGCCTTCCATTTGACGCCGGTCGGGAAGGCCGCCCCTCCCCGGCCGAGGAGCTTCGCATCGGTGATCTCCTGGATCGCCGCCGAGGGACCGAGCTCGAGAGCGCGGCGCAGGGCCGCATAGCCGCCGTGCGCCCGGTAATCGTCCAGTGACGCTGGATCCACGTCCCCGACCCGGCCGAGCAGACGGAGCTGATCGCGTGCCTCCGCGTCCCATGCCTGCGGCGCGGCGACGATCCCCGCGCACGTGACGGTGGAGTCGGGCGCGACGGCGGCGTCCACGGTGGCGCGGCTCGCACCTCCGAGCGAAACGTCGGGGCGCCCCGCACGTTGGGCCAGGATCGCCGGCGCCTGCTCGCACATCCCCAGGCACGGGCTCCGCATCCAGGACCAGTCCCCTCCCGACGCGACGGCCTCTAGCTCCTCGATCAGATCGACTGCTCCTGCCACGCGGCACGCGAGGTCGTCGCAGACATGGACCACCGTCTCCGGCCTCGGCTCCACGCTGAACATCGCGTAGAAGGTCGCCACCCCGTAGGCCTCCGCCGGGGGGACCGTCAGGCGTTCGCAGACGTAGTTCAAGCCGCCTTCGCTGATCCAGCCCACGCGCGCCTGGAGGGCATGCAGCGCCGGGAGCAGGAACGTCCGCCGTTCGCGCGCCTCGTGACCAGCCCGCACGACCCGGCCGTCGGAAACCTCCGGCGGCGGTCCGAGCACCTCGTCGACGGCCGCCCGTTCCTCGTCCGTCGGTGACGCCGCCATCAGACGGAGATCCACGGCCCCCCCATCACTCGGCGCCTCCGGCGATCGGCGCCGCGAGACCGGCCCCGAGCTTCTCGATCCGGATCGCCGTCGCCTTGAACTCCGCGGTCCCCGACTTCGGGTCGGTCGCCTCGATCGTCAATCGGTTCGTCTCGACCTCGTCGGGGAAGTGCAGGGTCATGAACGCCAACCCCTCACGCAGCGCCGAGGAGATGTGCACGGGCGCTTCGACCTCGCCGCGCCGGGAGGACACCAGCACGCGCTCGCCTTCGATCACGCCCAGGCTCTCCGCGTCCGCACGGGAGAGCTCGATCGCCTCTGGCCGGCGCAGCGGCGATGTGTAGGCGGCCGTCTGGACGCCGGTGTTGAACGAATCGAGCCGGCGACCCGTCGTGAGCCGGATCGGGAACTCGTCGGAGAGCAGGTCGACCGGTGGATCGTCGACCACGACGCTGAGCGGCGCCTTGGCCCCCTGAGCCTCGCTATCGTCCCAGTTCCAGAGGCGTGCGTGGAGGAACTGTGCGCCCTTCGGGAACTCGTCGTTGCACGGCCACTGGACGCCCCCGAGCTCCTCGATCAGCTCCCAGCTCATCCCCGCATGCATCGGCGAGAGCGTCCGGAGCTCCTCCCAGGCGTCATGCGGCGTCAGCTCACCCCAGTCGTTCCCCAGGCGTTTCGCCAGCTGCGCGATGATCCAGATGTCGTCCCGAGCCTCACCCGGCGGGTCGAGCGCCTTCCGGACGCGCTGCACCCGACGCTCGGAGTTGGTGACGGTCCCGTCCGATTCGAAGGCCGCGTTCGACGCGGGGAGGATCACGTCGGCGATCTCAGCGGTCTTCGTCATCACCAGGTCCTGCACGATCAGGGTGTCGAGGTTCTCCAGGAGCTTCGTCGCGTGCTGGGCGTCCGCTTCGGAGCTCACCGGGTTCTCCCCGATGCAGTAGATGGCCGTCAGCTCGCCGCGCTCCATGGCGTGGAACATGTTCGTCAGATGCCATCCGGAGCGCGGCATGATCGGTCGTCCCCACGCGGCCTCGAACCGCTCGCGTGCCCGGACGTCGCGTTCGATGTCCTGGAACCCGGGGAGCTTGTTCGGGATCGCGCCCATGTCGCCGCCGCCCTGGACGTTGTTCTGCCCGCGGAGCGGGTTGAGCCCGCTTCCGTACGTCCCGACATGACCGGTCAACAGA
>JBKOZW010000088.1:0-3010 GCA_046726095.1 Actinomycetota bacterium | reverse complement strand
GTTCATGAAGATGGTGACCGTCGGGAGGAACCAGCCTCCGTACGTCGCCACGACCTTCGTCTTGCTCATCCCGGCCGCGAGGTACCCGGCAAGGAAGGCCGCCTCATCGGTCTGGAACGTGAGCTCGCTCACGTTGGGGAGCGTCACGTCCTTCGGATGAGCCGGATCCGAGAAGTCCACGATGTCGTAGTCGACGATCGTGTACTTCTGATCCGGGTTGGCCTTGGCCGACTTCACCAGGGCGTCCCCCATGTTGAAGCCTGCGAGCACGATCAGGTCGCAGTCCTGGTTCACGTAGTCCGTGATGAACGGCGTGTAGTCCGCGGCTGACTTGGACGTCACGTAATCGAACCCGACCCCGAGATCCGTCTGCGCTTGCTGCAAGCCCTCGTAGATCTGCTGGTTGAAGCTCTTGTCGTTGACGCCACCCACGTCCGCAACGAAACAGACTTGCTTGCCGGCACCTGGCAGCGGTGCGCCACCACTTGCAGCGGCGGACGTCGATTCGGACTTGCAAGCGGCGCCCAAGAGCGCCAATACCGCCAGCAGGGCCACGCAGCGCAGTGTTCGTTTCATCCTTCTCCTCCCTCGACCAAGTGGGCTCAGCGCATCTGAACCCATAACACCAGAGCGGGGCTGGTGGCCTCCAGGCCGGCCCGCCGGTGCGTACTCTGGCCCATCGGATCGACCGAGGCAAACCAGCGAGCTTCCGCTGGAGATGTCGTCGAAGGACGTCGTGAGGAGGGCAGACTGACGAGCGGGAGGGACCGATGAGTGATGGCGCGATCATCGAAGACCTGCGACGTCGGATCGATGCCTCTCCGTTCCATGCGGGGTTCGGCATCACGGTCGAGGACGCTCGCAGCGGCGAGGTCCGCCTGGACTGGGAGGCGCGAGGCGAGCACCGTAACCTGCAGGGCTTGGTCCACGGCGGCGTCCTGGCCACGCTCGTCGACATCGCGATGGGGCTCGCGGTGCGCACCGCGGTGGGCCCCGCCCGCCGCCACGTGACGATCGAGCTCACGGTGCACTACCTGCGTCCGACCGGCCCCGGACGGGTCGAGGCGGTCGGAACGACGCTGCGGGTCGGCAGCCAGATCGCGTTCGCGGAGGGAAGCGTGGTCGACGCGTCGGGAAGGGTCCTGGTGCGCGCGAGCGGCACGTACAGCGTCACGACCGAACGCGATCCGGACGGACCCCCCACCAGCTAATACTCGACGTCGAGCCTGGCCATCGCGTCGGCGAGCTTGCCGAGCGCGCCCGCGAGGCCCATCAGTATCCCCATGTTCCCTTCGACCTTGATCTTGCCCATCATGAACCCGGTCACCGGAGAGAGTTCACGCTTCGCGAGCGAGACCGCCGTGTCGTAGCTCTGCCGGATCGTCGCGTCGGGCGCGTCCAGATCCCCCATGCCCATCGCGATCTTCCGGTCCTCGATCGTGGTCCAGTAGCGCTTCTCGCCGTCGGTCGTGGAGATGACCTGTTGGATCCGGGCCCGCTGGCTGCCGGCGGCCGCCGCGAACGCCTCGTCGCAGTTGACCGCTTCCGTCAGTGCATCCGCCCATTCGGGCGACAGGAACGCGAGGCTCACGCGGGACTCCTTCGGTCGAGATCGGATCGTCACCTTACCGGGCGGCCGGTTCCGTCAGTCCGGGAACAAGCCAGGCTCGGTCACGTGGGCGTCGTCGGCGAGGAACCACAGCGCTCGCCGGTCGCCGATCACCTTGACCGTGTTGAGGCTCGTGTTCGGCGGAAGGAAGAACATGTCCTGGCCCTCGAGGCCCAAGAACCACGAGAGGTAGGCGTTGATCACCCCGCCGTGACACACGACCCATACGTCGCCGTCCGGATGCGCGGCGAGACCGCCCTCGATCGCATCGATCACGCGTCGCTGGAACGCATCGAAGGGTTCGCTCCCGGGCGCCAGATGGAAGAGCGGATCCTGCAGCAGGATGCGCTGCGGGATCTCCGGGTGCTCCGCGAGGAGCTCTTCGAACTCCTTGAACTCCCAATCCCCGCCGTACCACTCGACCAAGGACTCGTCGTACGAGACCGGGGCGCCCGTCGCTTCGACGAACGGCTCGATCGTCTGACGCGCGCGGGTCAGTGTGGAGCAGTGGATAGCCGCAGGCGTCGGCATCTTCCGGAGCCTTCGGGCGAGGACGGACGCCTGCTCCCGGCCGGTCGCGTCGAGCGGCGGGTCCGCCACCACGCCGCGAGCGGTCATCGCCTCACCCGAGGAGCGGAGATCCGCCTTCCCGTGGCGGATCAGGTAGAGCCGCCGTTCGAGGTCGCTCACCGAGGAGCCTTCGCGTTCGGGTGCCTCGACCGCCAGTCCTGCGCGAACGTCTCGACGTCTTCGCGGAGCCAGACGCGGCCCGACGCCAGCCAAGTGATCGGCTCGGGGAACTGGCCGCGGTCGATGTAGGTGATCACGCGCCGCTTGTCCCACCCCATGATCTCCGCGGCCTCGGCGACGCCTGCGAGCGGCGGGACGACCTCGACCGTCAGGACGACGTCGTCACCGACCGCGGTGCGGAGCTCATCCAGGCAGGTTCGTTCGGACGTGCCGGTGACCTCGACGTATACCGGGGCGTCGAGGACGACCGCGAACCATCGGCCGCCGGATCCCCACATCCGTGCGCGCACGGGGTCGTCCACGCGACGGAGTGTATGACGGTGTCCTCAGCGGCGGGAGCGCCGCCCTCACTCGGCGTCGGAGCGCCGCAGGATGCCCCGTTTCCGGAGCTCCGTCCTCCAGCATTCGATATGCCAGTGGCGACGGTCGTCGGGAGTTCCGTCGGGGATCACGACGAAGTGCCACGAGCCGGGACGCACGATGTGGTCGCAGCCGGGGCAGCGGTACTCCTTGTCGCCGGCGAGGTGCCGGACCTCGAAGCCGGGGGCCTCGGGCCCCGGGGGGCGGGCCCCCCCGGGGCGCGGGCCGCGGGCCCCGCGGGCGACGCGCGGGGCGCGCCCGGGTGGGGGCGGGCGAGATAAAACTCCGGGG
>JBKOZW010000087.1:0-11357 GCA_046726095.1 Actinomycetota bacterium | reverse complement strand
CAGCGGCCATTCCGGCCGCGATCGCGACCGCCGACCCGCCGGAGGAGCCGCCCGGCGTCCGCTCGGGGTTCCACGGGTTCCGCGTGGACCCGAACAGCAGGTTGGACGTGAAGCCCTCCGCCGCGAATTCGGGGAGGTTGGTCTTCCCGACGACGATCGCCCCGGCGGCACGGAGCCGCGCGACCACGAGCGCGTCGTGCAGGGCGGGCGGCGCTTCGGCGAACGCGAGCGATCCGAACGTCGTTCGCATGCCCGCGACGTCCGTCATGTCCTTCACGAGCAATGGGAGACCGGCGAGCGGCCCGACATCGCCCCCGCCGGCGAGCGTGGCGTCGAGGCCTTTCGCGTCGTCCAGAGCCTCCTCGGCTCGGAGGGCGACGACGGCGCCCAGTCCCGGGTCGAGCTCCTCGATCCGGCGGAGCGACTCGCTCACGAGCTCGTGGGCCGCAACCCTGCGGGTGGCGACATCCACGGCGAGCTGGCGCAGGGTCGGCATCGGCCGAGGATGCTAGCGGCCGAGCCGCTCTCCGCGGAGCATCGTTCCGCGGAAAGGAACCACGCTACGCGCCCGGCTTCGCCCGGCCGAAGAGCGCGAGCAGCTCGTACACGACGTTGGCGGCCGCGATCGTCGTGAGCTCCGCGTGGTCGTACGCAGGCGCGACCTCGACGACGTCCGCCCCTACGAGCTGCAGACCCTCCAGCGCCCGGAGCGTCGCGAGCAGCTCGCGGCTCGTCAGGCCGCCGGACTCGGGCGTCCCCGTCCCCGGCGCGTGCGCCGGGTCCATCACGTCGACGTCGATCGAGAGGTACACCGGCGCGCCGGCCGCACGCTCGCGGATCTGAGCCGCGATCTCCTCGATCGAGCGTCGTTCGTAGTCGAAGGCTCCGACGATGCCGAACCCGAGGCCGCGATCGTCGATCACGTCCTGCCGTGTGAAGAGCGATCCGCGGATCCCGATGTGCATCGACACGTCCCCGGCGAGCAACCCCTCTTCGGCCGCCCGGCGGAACGGCGTCCCGTGCGTGTACGCGGCGCCGAAGTACGTGTCCCACGTGTCCAGGTGAGCGTCGAAGTGCACGAGCGCGACCGGTCCGAACCTGGCAGCGGTCGCACGCAGGAGCGGGAGCGCGATCGTATGGTCGCCGCCGAGCGCGATCACGTGGCCCGCACCGTTCAGCAACTCCCGCCCCGCCGCTTCGATCTGACCGATCGCCTCGGGGATGTCGAACGGCGTGCACCCGACATCGCCGGCGTCCGCGACCTGCTGGACCGCGAACGGCTCGACGTCGAGGCCGGGATGGAGCCCGCGCAACAGGCGGCTCGCCTCCCGGACGCCGGCGGGTCCGAAGCGCGCCCCTGGCCGGTACGTGGTTCCGGCGTCGAACGGCACGCCCAGGATCGCGACGTCGCAGCGCGGGACGTCGTCGATCCGCGGGAGGCGCGCGAAGGTCCCGAGGCCGGCGAAACGTGGCACCTTGAGCGGGTCGATCGGACCGAGCGGCAGGTCGCCGCCGCCCGTCCGATCCATGTCGCCGCTCACCGCATCCTCATTCAAGATCGAGCCGTCGCGACGGCCCGCGCGCGCCAAGCCGGGACGCGGCGACGATAGAGCGCGTACGCGACCGGCCCGGCCGCGATGGGCAGCCAGTACGAGACCAACCGGTAGGCGAGCGTGGCGAGCGTCGCCTGCGCACCCGGGACGCCAGCGAGGACCAGGGTCGCGGTCAGCCCGGCCTCGACGAACCCGAGCCCGCCCGGCGTGACGGGGATAGAGCCCAGGACGACCGCGGCCACGTAGGCGAGCAGCGTCAGCGACGGTCTCGGCCGAGCCCCCGCGGCAACGAGCGCGGCGAGCAGCGCCAGGTAATCGAACAGGACGTTGCCGAAAGAGCGCAGGAGCGCGCCCACCCACCGCTCGCCCAACGTGTCGCGCACGAGGTCGCGCTCCGTCGTCAGCCGCCCAGGCAGGTCGTGCAGCGGTGGCCGGCGGCGGAGGAAGGCGTTGTGGAGCCGCTCCGCGGTGCGGCCGACCCACGCGACCGGCCGGTCGGCGAACAGGAGCGCGGCACCCCCGGCGACCAGGAGCACGAACGCGCCGACGCCGAGCCACGCCGCGTGGGACAAACCGCGGTCGACCGCGACGCCTCCCAGGATCGCCGGCAGCGACAGGACGGGCAGCGCGAACAGGGTCGCGGTGTTGATCACCGAGACGGCGGTCAGCCCGGTCGCGATCCTGGCCGGCTCCATACCGCCGCCCACCAAGAGGCGGTACTGCGTCGCAGCGCCGACGGCGGCCCCGCCCGGGAGCGTACGGCTGATCGAGTTCCCCACCAGCTGCGACGTGCCGATCAGGAGGTAGCGGCTCGAACGCAAGCACAGCCCGATCAACCACCAGATGCAGACGAAGCTCGCGACCTCGAGCGCGGGCATCACGACGAACCATGCGGGATTCACGTGGCGGAGCTCCTCGAACGATCCGAAGACAGCAACGAGCGACGGCCAGACGACGTAGAGGCCGATGAGCGCCACGAACAGCGCCGCTACCCGGCCAGGCGAGAAGATGCGAGGCCGCGGTGGGAGCGACGCGTCGGGGCCCGGGACGTTCACGCGGTCAGCGTCCCTGCC
Source organism: Actinomycetota bacterium (assembly GCA_046726095.1). GTDB lineage: Bacteria > Actinomycetota > UBA4738 > UBA4738 > HRBIN12 > AC-51. Next base: position 8,731 of record JBKOZW010000087.1, on the reverse strand, counting down.
CGACCGGCCACCGTCAACGGGCGAGACCGCTGCGTAGCATCGGGCCCATGACCCGGTCCGAGGAGCTGTTCGCGCGCGCCGGGCAGGTGATCCCCGGCGGGGTCGACTCGCCGGTCCGAGCCTTCGGCGCCGTCGGCGGCGTGCCGCGCTTCTACGACCGCGGCGACGGCGCCTACGTGATCGATGTCGACGGCATGCGCCTCGTCGACCTGGTCGGGTCGTGGGGCGCGCTCCTGTTCGGGCACGCGCACCCGGAGATCGTTGCGGCGGCGACCGCGGCGGCGGAGAAGGGGACGTCCTTCGGTGCGCCGACCGAGGGAGAGGTCGAGCTCGCCGCGCGCATCGTCGACGCGCTCCCCGGTGTCGACATGGTGCGGCTCGTCTCGAGCGGGACCGAGGCGACGATGTCCGCGGTCCGGCTGGCGCGCGCGGCGACCGGACGCGACGTTGTGCTCAAGTTCGACGGCTGCTACCACGGCCACGCGGACGCGTTCCTCGCCGACGGCGCGGGGAGCGGGCTCGCGACGTTCGGGATCCCGCGATCGCCGGGCGTGACCGAAGCGGCGGCCAAGGACACGGTCACGGTCCCGTTCAACGACCCCGACGCGGTTGACCGGGTGTTCGCGGAGGCGGACGACCGGCTCGCGGCCGTCATCGTCGAGCCGGTCGCCGCGAACATGGGCGTCGTGCCGCCGGTCCCGGGGTTCCTGGAGGAGCTGCGCAGGCGCACCGCGGCGAACGGCAGCGTGCTGATCTTCGACGAGGTGATCACCGGGTTCCGGATCGGCTACGGCGGCGCCCAGACGCGGTTCGGCGTCACGCCCGATCTCACGACGCTCGGCAAGGTGATGGGAGGCGGTTTCCCGTGCGCCGCCTTCGGTGGGCGGCGGGATCTGATGGAGCGGCTCGCGCCGGCCGGGCCCGTCTACCAGGCGGGCACGCTCAGCGGGAACCCGGTCGCCGTGGCCGCGGGCATCGCGACCCTCGACCTGGCGCGGCGGTTCGATCCGTACCCGGAGCTGGAGCGGACCGCGGACACGCTGGAGGCGGGTCTGCGGTCCGCGTTCGAGGGCAAGGGCATACCCGTCTGGATCGGCCGCGCGGGATCGCTGCTCAGCGTGTTCTTCGCCGAGGGCCCGGTGCGCGACTTTGCCGACGCGAAGGCCGCCGACCACGAACGGTTCGCGCGGTTCTTCCATCACATGCTCGCGAACGGCGTGGCGCTGCCGCCGTCGGGCTACGAGCTGTGGACACTGGGCACGCAGCACGGCCCGGACGAGGTCCGGGCCGTGCTGGACGCCGCGGCGTCGTTCGACGGTTGAGACGGAGCCGGCCGCGTCTACGCGGCCGGCTCCGGGAGAAGATCATCGTCGTCCTCCGGGATCTCGAGCACTGTCACGACGGTGTCGATCTCCGGCTCGACGCGCTTCGGAGGCACCCAAGCGGGCTGCGAATCGGTGATGCCGAACAGCTCCCATTGACGCATGTCGTCCCGCCCTCCTCGCACCATGGAACGGTCGAGGTATCGGCATCCTGTCACGTCGGCGCGTATCGGTCCTCCGCCCCGAGTTCCCGGGCCGTTCGGCATGGACGAACGGGGTAGGCTCCCGGGCCGATGTCGACGACCGATCCTGCCGGCGGACCCCTCGAGACCTTCTCCGCCGCAACCCGAGCGCGGTTCGGCGACGAGGCTGCATCCTGGGTCGCGGCGATCCCCGCCACGATCGCCGACCTGGCCTCTCGGTGGTCCGTCGACCTCGCCGGCGCGACGGCGACCGAGGACCGCTACACCGTCGAGGCCCGGCGAGGAGAGGAACCCCTGGAGCTGGAGCTGACCTACCCCGACGGATGGTGGGACGAGACGACCAGGGCGCTGGAAGCCTGGCGCGGCGACGGGGCGCAGCGCCTGTTCGAGCGGGACCCGCGCGGCGCCCGGCTCCTGGAACGGCACGCGTCCGCCCCCGCCGAGCTCGACGAGATCACGGCCTTCCGAGACGTCTGCGCCGTTGCCCGTCGTCTGTGGATCTCTCCGCCCGACGGCGTCACGACGGTCGCGGTGGAGGCGCGCGCGTGGGCCTCGGAACTCCAGGAGCGCCACGGTCGCGTCGGCCGGCCTTTCGAACGGGAGCTCGTGCGCAGTGCCGTCGATCAGTTGTCGACGCTCGGTCCCACCCAGGGCGATCGCGTCCTGCTCCACGGCGACCTCCAGCTGGCCTCGCTCGCACTCGCCGACGATCGCCGCGTGCTGCTCGACCCGCGCCCGCTCGTCGGCGAGCGCGAATTCGACGCGGCTTCGTTGTTGCGCGACACGCCCCGCGACCTGATCGTCGATGTCGGCCGGGGCCGGGATCGCGCGAAGACGAGGTTCGGGGTGCTGATCAACGAACTGGGCTGCAACCCCACCCGTCTCAAAGGTTGGGCGTTCGCGACCGCCGTCGATCAGGCCGTCTGGTGCGCGGAGAACGGCGACCACGCGACCGGGGCGGCGCTCGTCGAGACCGCGCGGATGATCCGCGCCCTCGAGGTCTGACGCTCAGCGCCGCGACCGACGCAGCGCCCGGTCGCGCATGATCTCGCGCACGCAGTGGTGGCCGGGCATCCCGGTCACACCGCCGCCGGCGTGCGTCGCGCTCGAGGCCTGGTAAAGCCCCGCGATCGGGGTTCGGTAATCCGCGTACCCGACCGCGGGGCGCATGTGGAACAGCTGATCGACCGTAAGCTCACCGTGGAAGATGTTGCCACCGATCAGGCCCCACCCCTCCTGCATCTCCCGCGGGCCGATGATCTGCCGCGCGAGCACCGAGCCCTTGAACCCGGGTGCCACCGCGTCCATCCGGTCGATCAACCGGTCCGCGTAGGCCTCGAGGTCCTTCGTGTGGTCGACCCCGTCGTCGGCCCACGACGCGGGCACCCACTGCGTGAACATCGACATCGTGTGCACGCCCTCGGGCGCGAGCGTGTGGTCGAAGACGGTCGGGATCGCGGTGTCGCTGAACGGATGCGTGGCCGCCGAGCCGGCGCGCGCCTCCTGGAACGCCGTCTCCAACCCTTCCGCGTCGTCGAGGATCTGGATCGCGCCGCCGTGGATCTCGGGATCGAACGCGGGGTCCGACGTGAAGGTCGGAAGCTCCGAGAGGGCGAGATTGATCTTGACCGTGCCGCTGCGCGTCTTCCAGTGCTCGATGTCGCGGACGAACCCGTCCGGGAGCTCGCCGCGAGCGAGCTGCTCGAGGAACGTGATCTTGGGGTGACACGCCGTGACGCCGATCGGGGCCGTCAGCTCTTCGCCGTCCTCCAGCACGACGCCGTCGAAGCGACCGTTGGAGGTTCGGATCTTCGCGACCCCGGCGTTCACGCGAACCTCGACGCCGAAGGACTTCGCGGCCTCTTCGCACGCCCTGCCGACGGCGCCCATCCCGCCTTCGGGATACCCCCAGCTCGCGATCTGCCCGTCGCCGATGTCGCCGACCGAGTGGTGCATCAGCACGTAGGCCGTCCCCGGTTCCTCGGGGCCGGCCCACGTCCCGATGATCCCGTTCACGGCCATGAAGCCCTTCAGGATCGGGGACTCGAACCACCGGTCCAGCAGATCCGTGGCACTCATCGTGAACAGCCGCGTGATGTCGCCGACCGTCTCCTCGTCGACCTGCTTGCGCAAGTGCCACACGAGCATCGCGAGTTCCTTGATGTCGCGGAAGCGGCGCGACCCGACATGAGGTGGGGTCTGCATCAGCATCGGGCCGAGGATGTCGGCGATGCGTCCGATCCACTCCTCGAACGCGAAGTAGGCGTCCGCGTCCTTCTTCGAGAAGCGCGCGACCGAGGCGCGCGTCCGCTCGGGATCGTCGGCCTGGATGATCGAACCGCCGCCCGGGACGGGGAGGTAGCCCATCCCCTGCGGGTGGATCTTGTAACCGAAGCGCTCGAGCTGGAGGTCGCGCTGGATCGAGGGGGGCATCAGGGACATCACGTAGCTGAGCGTCGTCACCTTCACCCCGGGCAGCTCGTCAGGCCACGGCTCCATCGTGTCGGCTGCCCCGCCGGTCTTGTGGCGCTTCTCCAGGACCACCGTCCGAGCCCCGAGCTTGGCCAGATAGGCGGCCGCGATCAGCCCGTTGTGACCCCCGCCGGTCACGATCGCGTCGTACCGGTTCGCGTTGGCACTCATGGCGGCAGGGTAGCCCGCGGGTCGCCCGGGACGGTAACGGAGGCGGCCATGCGCGACACTGAGGGGATGGAAAACCACGAAGGAGGTTCCATGACCACCCGAACGGCCACGTTCGGCGCCGGATGCTTCTGGGGCGTCGAGTGGGTCTACAACCAGGTCCCCGGCGTGCTGAGCGTCGTCTCCGGCTACAGCGGAGGCACCGTCGAGCGCCCGAGCTACCGCGAGGTGTGCACCGACACGACCGGTCACGCCGAGGTCGTCCAGGTCACGTTCGACCCCGACGTCGTGAGCTACGACCAGCTCCTCGAGGTGTTCTGGGCGATGCACGATCCGACGCAGGTGGACCGCCAGGGTCCGGACGTCGGCTCCCAGTACCGGAGCGTGATCTTCGCGCACTCCCCGGAGCAGCGCGCAGCGGCCGAGCGATCCCGGACCGAGGCGCAGTCGCGATCCGAGCGGCCGATCGCGACCGAGATCGCCGACTTCGCCGCGTTCTATCCGGCCGAGGACTACCACCAGCGCTACTACGAGCGGAACGGCCACGAGCCGTACTGCCACGTGCTGCCCGCCGGACTGCTGGAGCGCCTGGGACTCGTGCCTCAGCCCCGGTAGCCGACGACCTTGTGCGAGCTGTCGCACCGCGGCTGGCACCGGGACTGCCCGCACCGGCAGAGCGAGACGCGACCGCCGGTCTCCAGCGGCGCGTCTCCGTAGGTCACCTCGACCTGCCCGGCGACCCGGACCGGCCCGTTCGGCTTCAACGCGAGCGCGGGCGGGCCGGCCGGGTCCGGGACGTCCCATCGGAAGGGCGCCGGATCCGGTCCGGTCGCCGGCTCCTCCTCGAAACAGGCATAGGGCGCCGGTTTGTCGCAGAGCGGCATCGCGGAGGACGCGCCGCATCGACAGACCGCGTAACGCTCACCTGCGGCCGCGATCGGGTCGATCCGCCAGACGTCGCCGTCGTGCGCGAACGTCCGAGCCGCAGCCCCTCGACGAGCATCGGACCGCCCGGGACGATCCGGATCCGGGATCGCGACATCCGCGGGACGCTAGCAGCCGCGCCGGCGACGGGTGGAGCCGAGCACGGGAGAGGCATTAGGCTCGGCCGATGGCGGAGGAGCGCAAGCTCGTTTCGGTGTTGTTCGTCGACGTCGTCGACTCCACCGCCCACGCCGAACGCAACGACCCCGAGGACGTCCGCGAACGCCTCCAGCTGTTCTTCGACACCTTCCGTGCCCAGGTCGAACGGTTCGGCGGCGTCGCGGAGAAGTTCATCGGCGACGCCGCCGTCGCCGTCTTCGGCGCACCGTTGGCGCACGGCGACGACGCCGAACGGGCGGTCCGGTGCGGAATCGCGGTGCTGGCCAACGTCGCCGCCTTGGACCCGGCCGGCGTGGCCGCTGGGATGCAGGTTCGGGGCGCCGTCAACACCGGGGAGGCGCTCGTCGCGTTGGGCTCCGACCACGAGCGCGGCGAGGCGCTCGCGACCGGCGACGTCATCAACACCGCGGCGCGCCTGCAGACCTCGGCGCGCCCCGGCCAGCTCGTCGTCGGGGACGAGACGTACCGAGCCACGAGAAGAGCGATCCGGTACGAGCAGCTGCCCGCGGTCGACGCCAAGGGCAAGAGCGAGCCCGTCACGGCGTGGTTGGTGATGGGCGAGGAGACGACGCCCGCTCGGCCGGCGGCGGCGTTCGCGGGGCGGGACCGCGAACTCGAGGTGCTGGCGGCGACGTGGGCACGCGTGGTGGCGGAGCGGAGGCCGCACCTCATCACGATCCTGGGACCTCCGGGCATCGGCAAATCCAGGCTCGCCAAGGAGTTCCTGGGCGGCGTGGAGGCGGAGGGCGGTCGCTTCGTCCCCGGTCGGTCGCTCCCCTACGAGGAGCAGACGGGCTACCGCTCGAGCGCGGAGCAGGTCAAGCGCGTCGCCGGGATCCTGGAGACCGACCCCCCTTCGCTCGCGCGAACCAAGCTGATGGAAACGTTGTCCGGCCTCGTGACTGAAGCCGAGGTCGACGAGATGGGTCGGTATCTCTCCCTGATGCTCGGGCTCGGGCTCGACGACCCCTCAGAAGACAAGACCCCTCTGTTCTTCGCGGTCCGGCGTCTGGTCGAGGGACTCGGAGCCGAACGACCAACGGTCTTCGTCTTCGAGGACGTCCACTGGGCAGACACGAGTCAGCTCGAGCTGATGGAGTACCTGACCACGCACGTCCGCGACCTCCCGGTCGCGTTCCTCACGCTCGCGCGCCCCGAGCTCCTGGACACGCGTCCGACCTGGGGCGCCGGCCTGCTGTCGCACACGACGATCCCGCTCGAGCCGCTATCGTCCGTCGATGCCGCGGCGGTCGCGGCGACGGCGCTCGGCGAGTCGCCCGACGTCGCCGGGACGATCAAGCGGCTCATCGAGGTGGCCGAGGGGAACCCGCTGTTCATCGAGGAGCTCGCCGCGTCGGTGGCCGAGGGGGCGCACGAGGCCACCCAGCTGCCAAGCACGGTGCGCGAGGCGATCGCGTCTCGTATCGACATCCTCCCGGCCGACCAACGCACCGTGCTCCTGGACGCGTCGGTGATCGGGAAGTCCTTCTGGCGGGGAGGCCTCGCTGCGATCGGCGACGACCGCAACCTGGACGCACACCTGGATTCGCTGGAGGCCCGCGACCTGATCCGGCGCGAGCCCATGAGCCGGGTCGGAGGCGACCACGAGTTCGCCTTCAAACACATCCTGATCCGGGAGGTGGCCTACGGAACGCTGCCTCGCGCGGCCCGCCGGGAGCGCCACGCCGCCGTCGCGAAGTACCTGGAGCAGCAGGTGAGCGACGCTCCCGACCTCGCCTGGTTCCTCGCGCACCAGTGGCGCGAGGCAGGCGAGAACGCCAAGGCGGTCGAGTACCTGGTCGTGGCGGCCGAACGGGCCCAGCAGGCGTTCGCCAAGGACGAGTCGATCGCGCTCTACGACGAGGCGATCGACCTGTCCGAACCGCCCGCCGACCGGAACCGCATCCGGCTGATGCGGGCGTTCGCACTGCTCGACCTCGCGGACTACGAAACAGCGGGACGGGAGCTTGACGACCTGCTCGGCGATCTGGACGGCGACTCGGAGATCGACGCGCTGATCGGACGGACGCGGGCGAGCATCTGGACCGAGCGGTTCGACGAGGCGATGGCCACGGCGCAACGCGCTCGGGAACAGGCCGAGGCTCGAGGCGATGACGAACGGACCGCGCCGGCGATCGGGTTCCTCTGCGGCGTGCACGCGATGCGGGGCGAGATGGACGACGCCATCAGGAGCGGCGAGGAAGCACTGCACCGATGGATCCCCGGGACACGAGCGAGCGACTTCGCCGGCGTGAACGAGTTCCTCGCCGACGCCTACTACTGGATCGGCAGCTATGAGCGAGCCGAGGAGCTGGCGCGGCTCGCCCACGAGGTCGGGGGGACGGCCCACAACGTGGACGCGTTACTCCGCGGGGGAGGCTGGCGCGGCGTGTCGCTGGCCGGGATGGGCCGGACCGAGGAATCGATGGATCTGCTCGACGCCCTCATCGAGACGGCCGAGCGGATCGGGCGGCCGCGATTCGCGGCCCCGTCTCTCAACTACTCGACGCAGAACCTCCGCGACCTCTACCTGCTGGACCAGGCGCGCGCCCGCAACGAGCGGGCCCTCGAGGTCGTCGGGCGCGAGGGCGAGTACGGCATGCCGGGGATGCAGGGGAAGATCGACCTGATGATCACCGACCTGATGCAAGGTGATGTCGGACGCGTCGAGCGCGAGTGGACGAAGCTCTGGGATGAGGCGATCAACGGCTCCGCGTGGAGGCCATGGCTCGGCGGCTGCCGCCTCGCTTTCGTCCGAGCCGAGTGGACGAGGCAGGCGGAGGGACCCGAGGAGGCCGTCACCGCCGCGATGGACGCCCTCGAACGCGCGCAGCGGATCCACCGGCGGAAGTACGAGGCGGCGGCGCGAGCGATCCTGGGCGAGGCGCTCGTTGCGATGGGGAGGCTCGATGAGGGTTTCACGCATCTGGAGCAGGCGGTCGGCGATGCCGACGAGCTCGGCACCCCGTCGATCAGGTGGCAACACCGGAGCGTCCTGGGGAAGGCTCGGCACGCGACCGGGAGCGACGATGCCGCGGCTGCCGCGTTCCGTGAAGCCGCGGACGTGATCCGCGCATACGCGGCGACCCTGAGCGCCGAGCACGCCGCTGGATTCCTGGACGCCGAGCCCGTCCGCGAAGCGCTGAACGCGGCCGGCTGAGCTGCGGGGATGGCGGCTCGGCTCCGGATCACGATCCGCGACGGCGCCGGCCCACCCTACGAACAGCTCCGCGACCGACTCCGTACGTCGATCGAGCGATCCGCGCTCATGCCCGGCGACCGGCTCCCGCCCGTTCGGGTCTGCGCCGACCAGCTGGGGCTGGCACCCAACACGGTCGCTCGCGCGTACCGCGAGCTCGAACGGGAAGGCTGGCTCGTCGGGGGGGGGCCGGGGGGGGCGGGGGGGTTCGACCGCGTTGGCGGGGGCCCGGCCGCGCCCCGCGGGGGGGGGGGGGGGGGGGG
>JBKOZW010000086.1:0-6748 GCA_046726095.1 Actinomycetota bacterium | reverse complement strand
AGGTCGACCACCGACTCGATGCATGCCCGGAGATCGAACGGCGCGCGTTCGAGGTCCATCCGGCCGGCTTCGATCTTGGAGAAGTCGAGGATGTCGTTGATGATCGACAGCAGCGATTCGCCGCTGCCGGCGATCGTCGCCGCGTAATCACGCTGCTCGGAGTCCAGCCGCGTCTCCAAGAGCAGCCCGCTCATCCCGATGATGGCGTTCATCGGGGTCCGGATCTCGTGGCTGGTCGCCGCCAGGAAGGCGCTCTTGGCGGCGTTCGCCTCTTCGGCGACGTCGCGCGCGTCCTCCGCCTCCCGGAACAGCCGCGCGTTCTCGATCGCGATCGCGGCCTGGTGGGAGAGCCCGACCAGGAAGTTCAGGTCCGCGTCCGTGAACAGGTCGGACGGGCCGCTGCGCCAGACGGCCATCATCCCCGTCACCCGGCCGCGAGCGATCAGCGGCGCGGCCATGAGCCGCTCCTCGGGGGTTTCCTCCTGGCCCGGGATGTCCACCGCCCGCGGATCCGCGTCCGTGTCGTTGACGACCTCGGCAACGCCGCGACTCGCGAGATCGCCGATGATGCCCTCGCCCGGCCGGATGGTGTCCGCCATGATCAGGTCGGCCAACCCCCCGAGCGCGACGTTCGGGAAGAACATCCCGTCCTCGTGCTCCAGGAAGACGGCGCTCGTGTTCGCCTCCAGCAGCTCACGAGCCCGCTCCGCGATGCGAGCCAGCACGGCGTCGAGGACGAGCATCCCGCCGACCTCCCGGCCGAGTTCCGCGAGGGCGGCCATCTCGCTCGCACGTCGCCTGGTTTCCCGGTACAGACGCGCGTTCTGGATCGCTGCACCGACGTTCGCGGCGATCGTCGAGACCAGTCGGGTGTCGCTCTCGCCGAACCGCCCGGTCTGCTGCGTGCTCTGCACGCTGATCACGCCGATCGCTCCCCCTTCAACGAGGATCGGTACGCCCAGGTACGACTTCGCGGGCGTTCCGACCATCTCGATGCCGACCTCTTCGAAGGCTTCCGCGCGGTTGAGGAGCAAGGGCTGACGTTCGATCAGGATGCGGGACGTGAGGCCCTGGCCGAAGCGAAGCGTCCGCTGTGGATCTCGCTGCCCGTTCTCGCTGTAGTAGACGAATTCGATCACGTCGCTCGTCTCGTCGTGGAGCGCGATGTACACGATGTCGGCGACGAAGACCTCACGAAGCTGGTCGCCGAGGCGCTCGATAAGCGCGTCCAGATCCAGCTGGTCCGCGATCGCCTGGCCTACGCTGTTGACGATCATCAGCTCGGCGGCGCGGCGGCGGGTTTCCTCGAAGAGGCGGGCATTCTCGAGGGCGACGTTCAAGCTTCCCGCGATCGTCATGAGCAGGCGCACGTCGGCGTCGCTGAAGGCGTGCTCCCGATCCAGGTTGTGGAGAGAGATGACTCCGGTCCCCCGATTGCTCACCATGAGCGGCACGAAGACGGAGGAGCGGGAGGGCTCGCCGGCGATCGCGAGTGGATTGCCCGCCTCCAGACACCTCCGCTCCATGTCTTCGTTGATCACGACGGGCTCGCGGGTTTCCAGCGCGATCTTGCGGAACCCCATGATCTCGATCGGGTGGTCGATCAAGCGAACGCCGCGTTCGATCGAGTACGGGAACGAGATCGTGCCGGCATCGTGATCGACGACCCCGATGTCCACCGTCTGAACGTCGAAGATCTCGTTGATCCGCTGACCGACGAGGTCGTACATCGCTTGCATCTCGAGGTTCTCGGCCAGGCCGCGCTGCACGTCGTTGATGAGGGCCAGCTCGGCGTTCCGTTGACGTGTCTCCTCGAACAACCGGGCGTTCTCCAACGCGACGCTGAGGCTGCCGGCGATCGTGGTCAGCAGACGCACGTCGCCCTCGGAGAACGCATGCTCTCGGTCGATGTTCTGGAGCGAGATCCGGCCGAAAGCCTCACCTCCGACGATGAGTGGGATGTAGACGGCTGACTTCGTCATCTCGCCCTGGATCACCGCGCCGCCGAGCTCCTCGATCCGTTCAGCCATCCGCTCGTTGATGACGACCGGCTCGCGTGTGTCGAGGACGTGCTTGGTAACGCCCATGACCTCCCACGGCTCGTCCGGGAGTCGCTCGCCGCGCTGGATCAAGACCGCCGAGTGCATCAGACTGCTCTCGCGGTCCAGGAGGCCGATGTCGACCACCTGCGCGTCGAAGATCTGTTGGATCCGATCACCGACGAGGTCATACATCGACTGAGCATCGAGGTTCTCGACGAGCCCGCGCTGGACGTCGTTGATCAATGCCAGTTCGGCGTTCCGCTGCCGCGTCTCTTCGAACAGGCGAGCGTTCTCGAGCGCGACACTCAAACTGCTGGCGATCGTGGTGAGGAGCCGCACGTCGTTCTCGCTGAAGGCGTGCTCACGGTCCATGTTCTGCAGCGTTATCCGCCCGATCGGCTCACCGCCGACCACGAGTGGGACATAGACGCCGGAGAGCGGGTCGTCACCCGAGCCGAAGTTCGGTGCGTACCCCAACTCATCGGCTCGCTCCGTGAACCGCTCGTTGATGACGAGGGTTTCGCCCGTATCGAAGACGTATCGACTTGGACCCGCGGTGATCTCGAAGGGTTCGTCGGGGAGTCGGACACCCTTCTCGATCGAGTACGGCCGATGGAGGAGACCTGTTTCACGATCGAGGATGCCGAAATCGACGACCTGGGCATCGAAGATCTCTTGGATCCGGTCCCCGACCAATTCGTACATCGCCTGCATCTCGAGGCTCTCGGCGAGCCCGCGCTGGACGTCGTTGATGAGGGCGAGTTCGGCGTTGCGCTGTCGGGTCTCCTCGAACAGCCGCGCGTTTTCCAGCGCGACGCTGAGGCTCCCGGCGAGCGTCGTGAGGAGGCGAACGTCCGAATCGCTGAACGCGTGTTCCCGGTCGATGTTCTGGAGGGAGATCACACCGGTTGCCCGGTCGCCGACCGTGAGCGGGACGAAGACGGCCGACCTGGGCTGCTCGCCGGAGATGACGAGGGGGTGGCCGGCCTCGGTCGACACCCGCTCGAGGTCCTCGTTGACGACGATCGGTTCCCGCGTATCGAGAACCATCCTCCGGAAGCCGAGAACCTCCATCGGATCGTCGTGGAACCGGACGCCCTTCTCGATCGTGTACACGAAGTTGATCAGTCCGTTGGACGGATCGAGGATCCCGATGTCGACCACCTGCGCGTCGAAGATCTCCTGGACCCGATCGCCGACGAGGTCGTACATCGCCTGCATCTCGAGCCGCTCGGCGAGGCCTCGCTGGACGTCGTTCACGAGCGCGAGCTCGGCGCTGCGCTGGCGGGTTTCCTCGATCGCCCGAGCCCTGCTGAGCGCAGAACCGACGTGGCTCGCGACGAAGGTCAAGAGGTCTTTGTCCTGCTCGGTGTGGGGAGGGTCTCCCTCGTAGCTCTGGACGACCATCGCGCCGACCGTTCTGCCTTCCGAGCGCAGCGGCACGCCGAGCCAATCGACGCCTCGCACTCCGACGTAGCCGAACTCGCCGAGCGCGACGAGTTCATCGATCTCGGCCTGCGTGAGCAGCAAGGGAGTGCCCTTCCGCAGGAGGTACGAGGTGATGCCGCGAGACTCGCCGGTTCCCATCGGCTCCCAAACGTTCGGGCCGGCGAAGGTGTCACCCGCGGTGTCGACGCCGAACGGCCAGTTCATCATCCGTCGGTCCTCGTCATAGAGGACGACGTAGAAGTTCTCCGCGAACATCAGCTCGCCGACGATCCGATGGATCTCGGCGTAGAACTCCTGCATATCCTGCGCAGCGCTCGCCGTCTCGGCGATCCGATAGAGAACAGCCTGGACCTTCTCCGATCGCTGATGCTCGTCCTCGCGCGACTCGAGCTCGGCCACCCGCCCTCGAAGAGCTTGTACGTCGTCGGGAGCGTCTGCATCCGTCACGTCGACGGCTCCTTCGGCTCGTCCGCGGTCCACAGCTTGATGCGTGACTGCTTCCCCCGGATGTCGAACTCGTCGACGAAGGCGAGGCCGTCGGTCGAACCGGTCATGTTCGTCCGGGTCTGATCGGACAGCAGGATCGCATGACCGGTCTGCTTCGTGAGCTGTTCGATGCGGGAGGCCGTGTTCGTGGTATCGCCGATCACCGCGTAGTCGAAGCGCCGGTCGGAGCCGAACGTGCCCGACATCACGCGTCCCGAGTTGAGGCCGATCCCCATGCCGAAGCTCGCGCCGACGCCTTCGGACGAGAGCCATCCGTTGAAGTCGCCGAGCCGCCCGTACACCATGTCGCGAGCCGCCGCGACCGCACGATCGGCGTGATCCACCGTTTCGATCGGCGCACCGAACGCGGCCATCAGCCCGTCGCCGAGGTAGTCGACGACCGTCCCGCCGTGGTCGAGGACCGCGTCGCCCATCGACGCTTGGTAGCGATTGAGCACCGCCAGGATCTGGTCGACCGCTGCGGAGTCGGCGAAGGTCGTGAATCCGCGCAGGTCGACGAACATCACCGTCGCCCACAACCGAACCGGCGAGATCATCGGTCGGCCATCGGTGCGAGCCAGCATCTCCATCGCGATCGGCTCCGGGAGGAACCGCGCGAAGACCTCCTGAACACGGTCCTGTTCGAGGTCGCCCAGGCGCTTGCGGTTGAGTCCGGCCCCGATCCGGGCCCGGAGGATCGTGGGATCGAACGGTTTCGGGAGGAAATCGTCGGCGCCCGCCTCGAGGCAGCGGACGATGCTCTCGGCGTCATCGACGCCCGAGATCATGATCACCGGGATGTGGTGGAGGGAGGCGTCGGCCTTCATCCGTTCGAGCACCTCGATGCCGTCGACACCCGGCATCTCGATGTCGAGCAGGACCACGTCCGCTGGGTCGGATCCGAGGGTAGACAGTGCGGCGAAGCCGTTGTCCACGTCGGTCGTGCGATGACCTTCGGTCTGAAGGGTCTTCGTCAGCAGGCGGCGGTTCAGGGCGTCGTCATCGACGACGAGGATGTGCCCGGGACGAACCTGCATCTGATCTCCTGCCCGGTGGCGTGTGCGGCCGTCGTTCGACCCCTCGCCCTCCAGGGCGGCCGCAGTCTCGCACAGGGTTGTTGGACCCAGCAATAGTCCGCGGAACTCAATCGAGGTAGCGGGCCGGGGGGAGGTCGACCTCGAGAGGCGAGAAGTCGCCGTCGTCTCGGATCGCTTCGGCCGCACGCGCCACCGCGGCCACGGCGACCCATGTCAGACCACCTCCGACGCTCACTCGTTGCGCACCGGCCTCGACGATCTTCGCCAGCGAGAGCCCCGGCCGCGCAAGCACGTTCACGGGTTTGGACACGGCGCTGCACACGTCCCGGATCTCCTCTTGGCTTCGGAGCCCGGGCGCGAAGAGCACGTCGGCGCCCACAGCTTCGTACGCTTGCAGCCGCTCGATCGTGTCGTCCAGATCTGGGTTCCCGCGGATGTGGTTCTCGGCTCGCGCCGTCAGCGTGAACGGGAAGGCGAGGCCGCGTGCCTGCTCCGCGGCAGCCGCGATCCGGTCCACCGCGTGCGCCTTCTCGTAGAGATGGCCCTCCGGATCCCAGTCCTCGATCGAGCCGCCGACCGCGCCGGCGTCGGCGACACGGGCGATCGTGGCCGCGGCGGCGGCCGGGTCGGCGCCGTAGCCGTTCTCCAGATCGGCCGAGACCGGCAGATCCGTCGCCGTGGTCAGCGCAGCCACATGCCGAGCCATCTCTTCGAGGGTGACGGTCCCGTCGGGGCGGCCGAGCGTGAACGCGAAGCCGGAGCTCGTCGTCGCGAGCGCCTTGAAGCCGAGCCTCGCCAAGACCCGGGCCGAGCCCGCGTCCCACGGGTTCGGGATCACGAACGGCTCGCCGGCGTGGAGCGAGCGGAACGTCTCGGCCTTATCCAGCTGGCTCGCCATCCACAGCCTCGTCCGTCAATCGGAGGACGACCTTCCCTCGCTTGCCTCTCTGCATGCTTCGCGCGAACGCCGCCTTCCCCTCGATCAGCGGGAACACGGAGTCGATCTCGGGTTGAAGATCTCCAGCTTCCACGAGCCGCGTAATCTCGAGGAGCTGGCTCCGGTTCGGTTCTACGACGAAGAAGGACGCATCGATCTCGGCCGTATCCGTCGCGGCCGGCTCCTCGGCGACGGACACGAGTCGCCCGCCGTCACGGACGATCGTCATCGCCTCCCGGAGGACATCGCCGCCGGCCGTGTCGAAGACGAGGTCGACGGGCTCGGCGTCTTCGGGCGCCCCGGCTGCGATCACCTTCGCTCCCCGCCATCGAGAGAGCTGCGTCGCGAGATGGCCGACGCCGCCCACGGCACCGGTGATCAGGACGCGTTCCCCCTCCTTCAGGGTGCCGTGGTCGAACAGACCTTGCCACGTGCTCAGGGCGGGGAGCGGGATCGCCGCGCTCGCGACGTGGTCCAGGGTGCGCGGCTCGGGGGCGAGGAGGTCGGCCGGGACGGCGGCGTATTCCGCGGCGACCCCGTCGCGGTCGAACGGCGTGAGTGCGAAGCACGCGTCGCCGAGCCCGACGGTGTCGACGTCGGGAGCCACGGCGGCCACGATGCCCGCGAGCTCGTACGACGGGATCGCGGGGAGCCGGTCGACCGGCCAGGTCAGCTCGTCGCGCGTGATGGCAGCGGCGTGGACACGGACGAGCGCCTCGCCCGGGCGCGGCGAGGGTGTCTCGACGTCGTCCAGAACCAACCCCTCGAGGCCGCCCGGCGCGTGGAGCCGAATCGCC
>JBKOZW010000085.1:0-20884 GCA_046726095.1 Actinomycetota bacterium | reverse complement strand
GTCGGCCGGTCGCGACGATCCTCCTCATGGCCCTGATCCCGGTCGCGACCGAGGTCCGGGCGATCGTCGCCCTCGCGCTCGTCGCGGCCGTCTGTGTGGCGCTGATCGGGTACGTGGCGCTCCGGTATCGCGGGGCCCGCGCCTGGATCCGAGAGCGACGCGGGACGTTCACGACCGAGGAGGCGCGCCGTGACGCCCCGAACCCCGGGAAGTACCGCCCCCACGAGGGATGATCCCGGTCGCGGACCGTCCGCAGGTGCGGTGCGTCGGTAGGATTCCCGCGTGACCGCTCGGATCCTGGATGGGAAGGCGACCGCAGCGCAGATCCGTGCGGAGGTGGCCGAACGCGTGCGCGCGCTCTCGGAGAAGGGCATCACCCCCGGCCTCGCCGCCGTCCTCGTGGGCGACGACCAAGCCTCCCGCATCTACGTCGGCCAGAAGCACAAAGCGTGCGCGGACGTCGGGATCCGCTCCGAGCAGATCGACCTTCCGGCCTACGTCACGGAGCACGAGCTCCTGGCCACGATCCGCCGGCTCAACCGTGACCCCGAGATCCACGGGATCATCGTCCAGCTCCCGCTCCCGACCCACCTGCGCGAACTCGAGGTCCAACGCGCGATCCTGCCGGAGAAGGACGTCGACGGGCTCCATCCGTGGAACATCGGGATGATGCTCCGCCGCGGCCCCGGCTATCTTCCGGCGACGCCCTACGGGATCGTCGAACTGCTGCTCCGGTGTGAGATCCCGATCGAGGGCGCGGAGGTCACGATCGTGGGGTACGGCGACCTGGTCGGGGCGCCGCTGTCGGTGATGCTGACGCAGAACTCGGTCCGGGGGAACGCGACGGTCACATCGACGCACATCCGCACGCGGGACCTGCTCGCGGCGACGCGTCGCGCCGACATCTTGGTTGCGGCCGCGGGGGTCCCGCAGCTGATCGGCACCGAGCACGTCCGCCCCGGCGCCACCGTTGTCGACGTCGGCGTCCACCGAACGGAGCACGGTCTGGTCGGGGACGTCCGGTTCGCGGAGGTCCTGGAGGTCGCGGGAGCGATCAGTCCGGTGCCGGGCGGTGTCGGCCCGATGACCGTGGCGATGCTGTTGGTGAACACGATCCAGGCCGCCGAAGCGCAGGCCTACGGTCGTCCGTGACCGCACCCGCCGGACGCCTCGCGGCGGTCCTCTCGCGCGGCGCGTTCGCGGTGACCGGAGAGATCGTGCCGCCCAAGGGCGCGTCGCCGGCGCCGGTGGCGGAACACGCGCGCGGGCTCGTCGGCTACGTCGACGCCGTGAACCTCACCGACAACCCGGTCGCCAGCGCGCACATGTCGCCGTTGGCCGGCGTCCGGTTCGTCGCGGAAGCGGGGATCGAACCGACCGTCCAGCTGACGGTCCGCGATCGGAACCGACTCGGCCTGACCGCCGACCTGCTCGGCGCGTGGGCGCTCGGGGCGCGCAACGTCTTCTGCCTGTCCGGCGACCCCGTCCACGTGGGCGATCATCCCGACGCGACGGTGGTGGGCGACCTGACCGTCAACGATGTCATAGCCCTGGCGAAGCGGATGCGCGATGAGGGGACGACCCTGGCCGGGGCGGAGCTCGCCGACCCTCCGCGCTACCTGATCGGCGTGGCGGACGTGCCGTTCGCCGAGCCGTACGACCCGGCGAAGCTCGGGTCCAAGCTCGACGCGGGCGCCGACTTCGTGACGACGCAGATCGTGTACGACGCCGAGCGCCTGTCCGCGTGGGCGGAGAAGATGCGCTCGGAGGGCCTGTTCGAGCGGGCCAAGGTCATCATCGGGGTCACGCCCCTCCGGAGCGCCAAGCAGGCCCGCTTCATGGACGAGAAGCTGCCCGGCGTCCACGTCCCCGCCTCCACGGTCGACGCGCTCGAGGCTGCGGGGGACGATGCCGCATCGGTCGGGTTGAAGCTCACCACCGCGCTGGTCGAGGAGATCCGCAGGATCCCCGACGTCGCGGGCATCCATGTCATGGCGATGGGGCACGATGACGTGACGCGGGACCTGATCGAACGGGCAGGGCTGTTCCCGCGGCCGGTGGTGTAGCGAGTCAGCAGTTCTCCTGCTCGACGCAGACCTGGACGCTGCGGAACGTGCCGCCGCTCTCGCGCGAGACGTTGACGACCGCCACGATCAACAGGATCCCGATCGCGATCCCGACGATGCCCAGGACGAGACCCGCCACGGCCGTGGACTTCCCGGTGGCGCCCTGGTTCGCTCGCGAGATCCCGATGGCGCCGAAGACGATCGCGAGGATGGCGAGGACCCATGCCACGATCCACGTGAAGAACAGGACGACCGACAGGATCCCGAGGACGAGGGAGGCGGTCGCCAGACCGTTCGACGGCGTGACGCCTTCGCGCGGCGCCGGCATCGCGGGCGGAGGCGGAGGGGGCGGCGGTGCCACCGGTTGCTCGTCCATGGCACGGATGGTCACCGGAGGGACCGCTCCGGGTCAAGCGTGCCGGGCGGCTACCGTTCGTCGATCGGGACGTACGTCCGGTCCCGCGGGCCGACGTACTCCGACCCCGGGCGGATGATCCGGTTGTTGGCGTACTGCTCGCGCACGTGCGCCGTCCACCCCGTCATCCGTGCAAGCGCGAAGATCGGCGTCATCAGGTCGGTCGGGATCCCGAGCATGTGGTACACGCCGGCCGCGTAGAGGTCGACGTTGGGGTAGAGGCCCTTCTGCTCGAACGTGGTCTCTTCGAGCGCCGCGAAGATCTCGTACCACTTGGGTTGCCCACGCCGCTCCCCGAGCTCCTTGCAGAGCTGTTTGAGGACCGCGGCGCGCGGATCCATCGTCTTGTAGACCGCGTGCCCGAATCCGAAGATCCTCTCCTTGCGAGCGAGCCGGTCGCGGACGTACGCCTCGGCGTTCTCCGGCTTGCCGACCTCCTCGGCCATCTTCTGGGCTTCTTCGTTGGCCCCTCCGTGGAGCGGACCCTTCAAGGCCCCGATCGCGCCCGTCATCGCAGAGAACGTGTCCGACAGCGTCGAGGCGATCACGCGGGCCGTGAAGGTGGACGCGTTCATCGTGTGATCGGCGTAGAGCACGAACGTCGTGTCGAGCGTCGTCGCGTCCTCCGGATCGGGCTCGTGGCCGTGCAGCATCCAGAGGAAGTTAGCCGCGTGGCTCAGGCTCGGGTTGGGCGGGATCACCTCGCGTCCCGTCCGGAGGCGATCGAACGTGGCGATCATGGTCGGAGTTTCGGCGATCAACCGCATCGCCTTGCGGTATTCGGCCTCCGGTGATTCGTCCCACCCGTCGGGATCGAACGCAGAGGAAGCCGACACGGACGTGCGCAGCATCGACATCGGCGACGTGTTCTGCGCCAGGGTTGGCATCATCCGAGCCAGGAACGGGTTGAGCTCCCGTTCGCGCACCAGGAACGCGTTGAGGCGCGCGAGCTGGGTCCGGTCGGGGAGCTCGAGGTTGTGGAGGAGGTACACGACCTCCTCGAAGGTCGCGTTGTGAGCGAGGTCGGCGATGTCGTACCCGACGTACCACAGGCGCCCGGCCTGGCCGTCGATGTCGGAGATGCTCGTCTGCGCCGCAACGACCTCGCGCATCCCTCCCTCGGCCATGCGACCAGGATAACCGGGCGGTCTGTCAGCACAAAGCGAGGTCTCCGGATGCGGGCTCACGGCTACGCTGGGCCGACCATGGCTCATCGCGCGACCCTCGTGCCGGGAGACGGCATCGGCCCGGAGGTGATCGGGGCCGCGCGGCGGGCGATCGATGCGACGGGGGTGCCGATCGAGTGGGACGAGCGCCCGATGGGCGCCGAGGCGTTCGCCCGGTCGGGCGACGCGCTCCCTGCCGAGACGCTCGATGCGATCCGGGCGAGCGGCGTCGCCCTGAAGGGACCGGTCGAGACGCCGCCGGCTTCGGGGCTGCGGAGCGTGAACCTCTTGCTCCGGCAGACCCTGGATCTCTACGCGAACCTCCGGCCGTGCCGTCGCCACCCGGGGATCCCGTCGCTCTACGAGCAGGTCGACCTGGTGGTGATCCGGGAGAACACGGAGGGCATGTACACCGGGATCGAGCTCGAGATGGGGACGACGGAGGTCGAGGAGCTGATCCGGTTCGTCGGCGCGACGACCGGCACGGTCGTCCGCGCCGACTCGGGGATCTCCGTGAAGGAGATCACCGAGCACGGCAGCGAACGGATCGCGCGGTTCGCCTTCACGTGGGCGCGTGCGAACGGGCGCCGGCGCGTGACCGCCTCTCACAAGGCCAACATCATGAAGTTCTCGGACGGGCTGTTCCTGGACGTGACCCGGAGGGTCGGGGGGGAGTTCCCCGACATCGCGTTCGACGATCGGATCATCGACGCCCTCTGCCTGCAGCTCGTGCAGGCACCCGAACGATTCGACGTGCTCGTGATGCCCAACATGTACGGGGATCTGGTGGCCGAGCTCTGCGCCGGGATGATCGGGGGACCGGCGGTCGCCCCTGGAGCGCACTTCGGCGGCGCGGAGGGCCGGGAGATCGCCGTCTTCGAAGCGACGCACGGGACCGCGCCGCGGCTCGCCGGACAGGATCGCGCCGACCCGGTCGGCGCGATCCTGTCCGGCGCCATGTTGCTGGACCACATCGGAGAGGACGAGGCCGGGGCGGAGTTGCGGTCGGCCGTCCTGGCCGTCGTCGCCGACGGCGACGCGGTCACGGACGACCTCCGTTCGCCCGACGACGATCGTCCGACCGTGGGCACGACCGCGTTCACCGACGCGGTGATCGCCCAGCTCTGAGCGTCGGAGCCTCGGAACGGCGCGCCTCGCCCGCGTCGCTACGATGACGGCCCAACCGATCGAAGGAGCATCGAGGGATGAAGATCACCGTGGTCGGGAGCGGCTTCGTCGGACAGACGACCGCGATGCGCCTGCTGGAGAAGGGGCTCGGGGAGGTCTGCCTGATCGACATCATCGAAGGGAAACCCCAGGGTCTCGCGCTCGACCTCAAGGAGGCGGCCCCCGTCGAGGAGTACGAGCCGCTGATCACAGGGACGAACGACTACGCCGACACGGCTGGCTCAAACATCGTCGTGATCACGGCAGGGTTCCCCCGCCAGCCCGGGATGAGCCGGCTGGATCTCCTGGGCAAGAACGCGGGGATCATGCGCGACGTGATCGGGAACGTCATGCCCGGTTCGCCCGACGCGATCCTGATCGTCGTGTCGAACCCACTCGACGAGATGACCTACCTGGCCGCCGACGCGAGCGGCTTCCCCAAGCAGCGCGTGTTCGGGATGGCCGGCGTGCTCGATTCGGCCCGGCTCCGATTCTTCATCGCGGAGGAGCTCGGCACGTCGCCCGCCGACGTTGAGGCGATGACGCTCGGTTCCCACGGCGAATCCATGGTGGCACTCCCGGGACACGCGACCGTCGGTGGACGTCCGCTGCCCGAGCTCGTGGACGAGGCCACCCTCGAGCGGCTGTTCCAGCGCACGCGGGACGGGGGTGCGGAGGTCGTCGCGCTCCTGAAGAGCGGGTCCGCCTACTACGCGCCGAGCGCGTCGATCGTCGCGATGGTGCAGGCGATCGTCCGCGACACCAAGGAGACGCTGCCGGTGTGCGCGTGGACGACGGGGCAGTACGGGATCTCGGACGTGTACGTGGGTGTTCCGGCCACGCTCGGTCGCGCGGGCGTCGAAGAGATCGTGGAGCTCGACCTCAGCGACGACGAGCTGCGGCGGCTCCGGGAGGCGGCCGAAGGCCTCCGGTCGAAGTGCGCGGACCTCGCGAACGTCTAGGACGCTCTACGATCGGAGCATGTGGCGGTTCCTGAACCTGTCGCGGGAACACGTCGGCAACTTCTTCACGAACTGGTCTACGTACGACGCTCCGGTCGGGACCAAGCTTCGGCTCACCGCGCGCAACCGCATCAAGGCGCTTCGGACGGGATGCTGCGGGAACCACGGCCAGCCCGGCTGTTGACAGCTCCCGCCGGACCTCGGTCGAGGTCCCGCCGAGCCGCATCACCACCGCTAGTCGTATGAGCTCAGGGACGCGGTGATCGCTTCAGCCATCTGCGTGGTCGTCGCTTCGCCGCCCAGGTCGCCGGTCCGGACCCGCTCGGCCGCGAGCGCGCGGTCGACGGCGTGCTCCACGGCACCCGCGGCATCGAGCTCGCCCAGGTGCCGGAGCATCATCGCGCCCGAGAGGATCATCGCGATCGGGTTCGCGATCCCGCGGCCCGCGATGTCCGGCGCGCTCCCGTGGACCGGCTCGAAGACGGCGTACTCCCAGCCGATGTTCGCGCCGGGTATGAGTCCGAGCCCCCCGACCAGGCCGGCGCAGAGGTCGCTCAAGATGTCGCCGTACAGGTTGGGAAGCAGCAGCACGTCGAAGTCCTCGGGACGGCGGACCAGCCCCGCGGACAGGTGGTCGATATGGATGTCTTCCCACGGAACGTCGGGGTACTCGGGCGCATCGTCCCGGGCTGCGGCCAGGAAGATGCCGTCCGAGTAGCGCATCACGTTCGCCTTGTGCCCGACCGTCACCTTCCGCCGGTGGTTCGCTCGCGCGTACTCGAACGCGAACCGCACGATCCGCCGCGCCCCCGAGACGCTGATGGGTTTGAGGGTGATCCCGGCATCGTCGGGGATGTCGAACCCGCCGAGGTCGTGCAGCTCGCTCCGCAGCGCCGCGGCCTCGGTCGAACCGCGCGCGAATTCGATCCCGCGATAGAGGTCCTCGGTGTTCTCACGGACGATCACCAGGTCCACGCCGTGATGCCGGGTGCGGACGCCCGGGAGCGTCCGCGCCGGCCTCACGGCCGCGAACAGATCCAGCTCTTGGCGGAGCGCCACGTTCACGCTCCGGAAGCCCTCGCCGACCGGGGTCGTGATCGGTCCCTTGATCGCCACGCGGCTGTCGCGGATCGCGTCGAGGGTCTCCTCCGGTAGGAGCGCGCCGTGCGTCTCGAGGGCGGACGCACCGGCGGTCTGCTCGTCCCAGGAGATCCGGACGCCGGTCGCGTCGAGGACCGTGCGAGCCGCCGCGGCTACCTCGGGGCCGATCCCGTCACCTGGGATCAGCACCACCCTGTGCGCCATCGGCCCTTAGAACCGCTCGAACAGGATCGCCCGCTTCACCTCTTGGATCGCCTTGGTGACCTCGATCCCACGCGGGCACGCGTCGGTGCAGTTGAACGTCGTCCGGCACCGGAACACGCCGGTCTTCTCGGACAGGATCTTCATGCGCTCCCGGCCGGCTTCGTCCCGCGAGTCGAAGATGAACCGGTGCGCGTTCACGATCGCCGCAGGGCCAACGTACTCGCCGTCTCCCCAGAACACCGGGCACGACGTCGTACACGCCGCGCAGAGGATGCACTTGGTCGTGTCGTCGTAGCGATGACGGTCTTCCGGGGACTGCCGGCGCTCTTTGTCGGGCTCGCCTGAGTCGTTGACCAGGTAGGGAAGGATCGAGCGGTAGTCGTCCATGAACGGATCCATGTCGACGATCAGGTCCTTGAGCACCGACAAACCGCGGATCGGCTCGATCGTCGCGCGAGGGGCGACGTCCTGCGCCAGGACCTTGCACGCGAGCTGGTTGCGGCCGTTGATCAGCATCGCGTCGGACCCGCAGATCCCGTGCGCGCATGAACGCCGGAAGCTCAACGTGCCGTCGTGCTGCCACTTGATCTGGTGAAGCACCTCGACGAGCCGTTCGAGCGGATCGCAGCGCATCGTCCACTCGTCCCACCACGACTCCTCGGAGACCTCTGGGTTGAACCGACGGACGCGGACCGTGAGCTCGATCGAGTCGTCCTGGGGAGGCCGGTACCCCGATGCGTTCAGCACGTCCGCCGCGGTCGCCATCAGTATTTCCGCTCCATCGGGGTGTACGGACCCATCTTGACGGGCTTGAACTCCATCCGGATCGAGCCGTCGGCTTCCCGGTTCGCGAGCGTGTGCTTGAGCCAGTTGGCGTCGTCGCGGAGCGGGTGGTCCTCGCGGTAGTGCCCACCTCGGCTCTCTGTGCGGACGAGCGCGCCGGCCACGAGGGCGTCCGCGCAGTCCAACAGATAGCCGAGCTCGACCGTCTCCATCAGGTCGGTGTTGTAGACCGCGCCCTTGTCGGTGACCGCGACCCGCTCGTACCGCTCTCGCAGGCCACCAAGGATCTGCTGCATCTTGGACAGGCTCTCCTCGGATCGGACCACGAACGCGAGATCGAACATCCCGTCCTGGAGCTCCTTGCGGATCTCGCCGGCGTTGTCCCCCGGGCTCCGGCCGAGGATCGCGTTCAACTGCTCCAGCACGTGTCCCTCCACGCCGGCCGGCACCGACGGCGGCTCGGCTTCGGCGACGTACCGGGCCGCATCGTCGCCTGCCCGGCGGCCGAACACGACGAGGTCGAGCAGCGAGTTTGTGCCCAGCCGGTTCGCGCCGTGGACGCTCACGCACGCGCATTCGCCGGCGGCGTAGAGGCCCGGAACCACCGCCTCCTGCTCGCCGACGACCACCCGGCCATCGGTATCGGTGGGGATACCGCCCATCGCGTAGTGCGCGGTCGGCTGGATCGGGACGGGTTCCTTCGTCGGCTCGACCTTCAGGTAGATCCGCGCGAACTCGGTGATGTCCGGGAGCTTCTCTTCGATCACCTTCGGGTCAAGGTGCGAGATGTCGAGGTAGACGTAGTCGCCGTTCGGCCCCCCGCCGCGCCCTTCCTTGATCTCTTGATAGATCGCGCGGGACACCATGTCTCTCGGGGCCAGGTCCTTGATCGTGGGCGCGTAGCGCTCCATGAACCGCTCGCCCTCGCTGTTGAGGACGATCCCGCCCTCGCCGCGCGCCGCTTCGCTCAGGAGCACGCCGAGCCGCGCCAGCCCGGTCGGGTGGAACTGGAACATCTCCATGTCCTCGAGCGGGATCCCGCGGCGCCAGACGACCGCGGGGCCGTCGCCGGTGAGGGCGTGAGCGTTCGAGGTGACCCGGAACATCCGTCCGTAGCCGCCGGTCGCGAACACGACCGCCTTCGCGCGGATCACGTGGAGCTCGCCGGTGGCGAGTTCGTACGCGACGATCCCGGCGATGGTCCCGTCGTCGGTCCGGATCAGGTCGAGGCTGTAGAACTCGTTGAAGAAGCGGACGTCACGCTTGACGCACTGCTGGTACAACGTCTGCAGGATCATGTGGCCGGTGCGGTCTGCCGCGTAGCAAGCCCGGCGCACCGGCGCCTCGCCGTGGTTGCGTGTGTGGCCACCGAACCTCCGCTGGTCGATCCTGCCATCGGGGGTGCGGTTGAACGGGAGGCCCCAGCGCTCGAGCTGGTAGATCGCGTCGATCGCCTCTTCCGTCATGAGCAGCGCCGCCGGCTGGTCCACCAGGTAGTCGCCGCCTTTGACCGTGTCGAACGCGTGCCACTCGGGCGAATCCTCCTCGACGTTGCCCAGGGCCGCGCAGACGCCGCCCTGCGCCGCACCCGTATGCGAGCGCGTCGGGTACAGCTTGGAGATCACCACGGTCCGGCATCGTTCGGAGAGCTCGATCGCCGCCCGCAGACCGGCGCCGCCGGCCCCGACCACGACGGCGTCGTACGTGTGCGTCGTCGTCATCCGACCGGGCCCCACTTGGTCGGATCGAACGTCACGACGGTGATCGTCCCCAGGACCATCAGCGTGAACCCCAGGACGTAGTAGCTCATGTTCAGTGCGAAGCGCCACCCGGGCCGACGCACGTAGTCGAGGGTGATGTTGCGGAGACCGTTGATGCCGTGGAGCATCGCGAGGATCAGCAGCATCCAGTCCCACGTGCGCCAGAACGGGCTCTCCCAGCGGACCGCGACGAACCCGAAGTCGATCCGGTCCACCCCGCCGGCCGGCAGGTGCATGATCAGCGTGTGGCCGACCGCGAGGACGAGCAACAGCAGACCGCTGATTCGCATGAACAGCCAGGTCCACAGCTCGAAGCCACCGATCGGACGTCCGCGTCCGAGCGCCGGCTCGGTGGGCTCGGGGATCGTCGGGCGCGAGCTGGTGGTCGTCGCCATGGTCACGTCTGGAGCAGGTCCCAGGTCTGTCCGAGCATGATCCACGCGGTGGGGATCAAGGCCAGGACGAAGACGGTGGTGAACGCGATCGAGATCGGTCGGATGCGCCGGACGAGCCGCGGGAAGAAGTCGATCAGCGTGATCTTGAGGCCGTTGATCGAGTGGTAGAGGACGGCCACGACGAGCCCGAACTCCAGGAGCCTGACGATCGGATTCTCGTAGGCGGCCGTGATCCGGTTGTAGGCCTCGGGGCCCCAGCCCACGGCCGCCGTGTCCACCACGTGGGCGAACAGGAACAGGATGATGGCAACCCCGGTGATGCGGTGCAGGATCCAGGACCACTGGCCCTCATGTCCCTTGTAGATCGAGCCGTAGTCGCTCTTGGACTTCCTCGATCTGCTGGCCACGCCGCGGTCGCTCCTCTTCGCCCGGATGACGTTCCCTACCAGGCTATCAGCGAGGCCTTCGCTGACCTGCGCGTTTCAGCCGAATCGCAGGTCAAGGCCTATCCGGACTGTCACATGTTGTGAACTCAAAGGTGTGCCCAACAGCTGACACATCTACCGGGTCGATTCGTCAACCTAGCTCGCAGCCAGCCCTTTCGCGCATACCGCCGACCCGCCCGGTGGCCAGCCCTCCGGCAACCACGGCCGGGCGAACCCCGCCTCCGCGCGATCACGTCGGAGAAGGTCGGAGTAGTGACTCACGACCGAAGCCTAGCGACCGTCGTCCGCGTTCTGGCGCAGCAGATCAGGAACACCGACTCGCAGTGGAGAGGTCGAGGACATAAGCTCGGTCGAGGGAGCTTTCATGGGTGGTGCGCAAGAGGAGGCACGCCGCTACGTCAGGCGGAAGCCCACGTTCTACACGATCGTCGTCGTGTACTTGGGTCTCGTGCTGTTGTGGTTCCTGATTGACGTGTTGACCGGATCTGACGATTGGTGGTTCTACTGGCCGACGCTCGGCGCTGGCATCATCGTCGGCATCATCGGGCTCGTCATGTTTGGCGTGAGGGGACTCTTCGGTGCAGAGTGGGAGCGGCGGCAGGTGGATCGGTACCTCGACGCTCACGGCGGATCATCCGATGAGCAACAGGGCGGTGGTGGCTAGGTGTCATTACCATTCGCGGCCTGCGGTCACCGGTGACTTCCGACGATACGAGCGCCTTCTTTCGTAAGAGCGTCCCTGCTCAGGAACCAAATCGGTCCGACGCTTCACGTCTTGCGCCGAGCCTCTGCACAAGCCGATGGGTCGGACCCCGAACTCCTCGCACTCACGCAGGCGTATCGGAGAAGTGGTCACGGCTGGAGCCTATGCTCGGGCCATGCGCTGGGAGGCATTCGTGGCCGCCTGTCCCGAGATTGCCGACCACGCCTTGCGACGATTCGGCGAAGACGAACTGTGCATGGTCGGGACGCTCCGCGCTGACGGGTCTCCTCGCATCACGCCGTGTGAGCTGGACTTCGCCGTCGGGGAGCTCTTGCTGGGGATGATGTGGCAGAGCCGGAAGGCACACGACCTCTTGCGGGACCCTCGTTGTGTCTTGCACAGCTGCACGAGCGACCGTCTCGCGACGCAGGGCGACGTCAAGCTGTACGGGCGAGCGAAGGATGTACAGGATCCCGCCCTGCGAGCGGCGTATCTCAGCGCGGTGAAGGCACGGATCGACTGGGCACCGGAGGAGCCCCGCTTCCATGTCTTCGCTCTGGATGTGACCTCGGCCGGGTATATCGATTTCAAGGAACCGCGCATCGTCGTGACCTGGGACGTTGAGCGTGGCACCCGCGAACTCCGATTCCCGCAGGCAGAGTGAGCGGAGGGTCGCTCTGGTGACTAGGCACAGCGATCCTCGGATGCCCGATGGTTCCCTAATGTGATCGCGTGCCCGACGCCGGCCCTTGGCCGAGCGGTCCAGCGAGCCCGGCGGAGTCTACTCGGAAGCGTCCTGCGCTCCTCGTTGCTCACGAGATCCGGATGGCCGCAAGTACGCCTTCGCGGGTCGGGATGATCGTCGAGATGAAGCGCTCATCCTCGGAGATCAGCCGGTTGTGCTCGCGGATCGCGTCGGGCCCGTCGCCGTTGTCCAAGACTGTGCCGCCGCCGAAGCCGAGCGTGTTGTCGCAGAGGTAGAGGCCGCCGACGCGGAACCGCTCCGATGCCGCGCGCCAAGCGGCCGGGTAGCCCGGCTTGTCGATATCGCAGAACACGACGTCGAAGTCGCCGTCGATCCGGGCGAAGCTCTCGAGCGCGTCGCCCACGTGGTACGTCACCCGATCGGCGAAACCGGCCCGCTCGAGGTACCCGCGCCCGGCCTCGGCGTTGCCTTCGTCACCGTCGGTGCAGTGGACCTCCCCGTCCGATCCGACCGCCCGCGCGAACCAGTAGGCGGAGTAGCCGAACCCCGACCCGAGCTCCATCACGCGGCGCGCACCGATCGAGCGGGCGAGGACCTCGAGCGTCACGCCGACGTTGCGACCGACGATCGGGAAGCGTCGTCGTTCGCCTTCGGCTTCCATCTCCAGGAGCACCGGCTCGTCGAAGCGAGCGAGTCGCGAGGCCATGTACGTATCGAACCGCGGGTCAACGATGTCCATGCCCTCACGCTACCCGACGCGTCACGCCACCCGACGCGCCACGCGTCGCGCGGTTCGGCTAGGCTCGCCGCATGTCGGAGTCGACCGGGATCGTTCGTCGCGAGCGCATCGTCGAGCTCCTTCGCGAGGGACGCCGTTCGATCACGGGCTCCGAGCTCTCGGCCGCGCTCGGCGTGTCACGGCAGGCGATCGTGAACGACATCGCGATCCTCCGCGCGGCCGGTGAACCGATCGGAGGGAGCGCCCAGGGGTACCGCTGGCGGGGAGAGGAACCGAGGGGCGTGCTCGCGACGCTCGCGTGCCGGCATGACCGCGAGGACTGTCAGAAGGAGCTCGAGACGCTGGTGGCCCACGGGGTGGCGGTGCTCGATGTGGTCGTGGATCACGCGCTCTACGGCGAGGTCCGGGCGGACCTGAACGTCTGGACCCATCGCGACGTGCAGCGGTACACGGAGGTCCTGCACACGTCGGACGTCGAACCGCTCTCCGCCCTCACCGGAGGCGTGCATTCGCACCACGTCCGCGCCCCCGACGACGTCGCCCTCCGTTCGGCGCGGAGCGATCTGGCCTTGCTGGGCTTCCTCCTGGATGACTGACCCGCCCGACCGAGCGATCTACGAGCCGGCGGATCTGGCGGACTGGGATCCGGCGACGCAGCTGGGCGATCCCGGGGCGTTCCCGTTCACGCGGGGTCCCTACCGGTCGATGTATCGGGGCCGGCTGTGGACGATGCGTCAGTACGCGGGGATGGGGACCGCCGAGGACACCAACCGGCGCTTCCGCTACCTGTTGGAGCACGGCCAGACGGGCTTGTCCGTCGCGTTCGACCTGCCGACCCAGATGGGGCTCGATTCCGACCACCCACGATCCGAGGGAGAGGTGGGCCGCACCGGGGTCGCGATCGACTCCGTCGAGGACATGGCGCGGCTGTTCGACGGCATCCCACTCGGGGAGGTCTCGACGTCGATGACGATCAACGCGACCGCGCCGATCCTCCTATTGCTCTACGAGCTCGTGGCGGAGGAGCAGGGGATCCCGGCGGCGGAGCTCTCCGGGACCGTCCAGAACGACCTCCTGAAGGAGTACGCGGCGCGCGGGACGTACATCTATCCGCCCAAGCCGTCGATGCGGCTGATCACCGATCTGTTCGCGTACTCCAACGAACGCATCCCGCGGTGGAACACTATCTCGATCAGCGGCTACCACATGCGCGAAGCCGGCGCGACCGCAGCGCAGGAGATCGCGTTCACGCTCGCCGACGGGATCGCCTACGTCGAGTCCGCGATCGACGCCGGACTGAAGGTCGACGACTTCGGGCCGCGGCTCTCCTTCTTCTTCGCGTGCCACATGAACTTCTTCGAGGAGGTCGCCAAGTTCCGCGCCGCGCGGCGCCTGTGGGCGTGGATCATGCGCGACCGGTTCGGAGCGCAAGACGAACGTTCGATGGCGCTCCGGTTCCACACGCAGACCGGTGGCGCGACGCTGACCGCGCAGCAGCCCGAGAACAACATCGTGCGCACGACCCTGGAGGCGCTCTCGGCCGTCCTCGGGGGGACGCAGTCGCTCCACACGAACGCCTTCGACGAAGCCCTCGCGCTTCCGACCGAGCGTTCGGCGACGATCGCTCTCCGGACCCAACAGGTCCTCGGGTACGAAACCGGCATCTCGGAGGTCGCCGACCCCCTCGGCGGTTCGTACTTCGTCGAATCGCTGACCGAAGAGCTCGAGCTTCGCGCGACCGAGTACCTCGAGCGGATCGACGGGATGGGCGGGGCGGTCGCCGCGATCGAAGCCGGCTTCTACCAGGACGAGATCCACGAAGCGGCGTTCCGGATGCAGCGGGCGATTGAAGACGGGGATCGTGTGGTGGTCGGCGTGAACCGGTTCCAGGTCGGCAAAGCTCCGCCTCCCGAGCTGCAGCGGATCGGCGACGAAGAGGTGGGGCGGCAGATCGCGCGCGTGCGCGATGTGCGCGGGGCTCGGGACGCCGCGGCGG
Source organism: Actinomycetota bacterium (assembly GCA_046726095.1). Taxonomy (GTDB): domain Bacteria; phylum Actinomycetota; class UBA4738; order UBA4738; family HRBIN12; genus AC-51. The sequence goes on along the minus strand of JBKOZW010000085.1, from coordinate 6,275 downwards.
TCGAGCGCGCCCTCGGCGCACTCGCCGACGCGGCGGCCGGGACGGAGAACGTCCTGCCACCCATGAAGGAAGCCCTCCGCGCACGAGCGACCCTGGGTGAGGTCTCGGACGTGCTCAGGGCCGCGTTCGGCGAGTATCGGCCGGCATGACCATCCGGCCGTAGACCGCCTCGCGCGCCGGCGCTAGGCTCGGAGCTTCGTTCGTGAGGCGGAGACCAGGGGAGGGATCCACGGATGGTTCGTCGACTCGTACCGTTCGCTGTCGCCATCGCGACCGCGCTCGCACTCGTGCCGCGAAGCGTCGGCGCGGCAACGACGGCCGGCCCCGCGGGGCGCATCTTCCTGCCGAACCCGGTCGTGACGCTCCAAGACCAGTCGCTCACCGATCGGAAGGATGCCGATTACGCGGCCCTCCAGCCGGCCTACGCGATCGTCGGGCTGCAGCACCTCGACCACAGCGGGTACCTCCAGGGCGACTTCGTCACCGTCCGTGGCTCCGGCGGCCGGGCGTTCGAGCCCGACCGACGGTTCGTGTACGGCCGGCACGACGAGCGCTTCGAGCAGGTGATGGCGTACTACGCGATCACGCGCGCGCAGGAATACATCCAGCGGCTCGGCTTCTCTGACATCCAATCAGACGGCATCACGGTCAAGGTGAACCAGTTCGGAGTGGACAACAGTTACTTCGATCCCACGAAGGACCTGATCCGGCTCGGCAAGGGCGGCGTCGACGACGCCGAGGACCTCGAGGTGATCTGGCACGAGTACGGTCACGCGATCCAGGAGGCGGAATCGCCCGGGTACGGCGTGGGCCATGATGCGCGTTCGATCGGCGAGGGGTTCGGCGACTATTGGGCCGCCACGATGAGCCAGCCGGTGTCGGGCGGGTACGGCGTCAGGTGCATCGCGGACTGGGACTCGGTCTCGTACACGGTTGACATGCCGCATTGTCTCCGGCGCGTCGACACGGACCTCACCGTCGACGACCAGACGGGACGGATCCATCACGACGGGCAGATCTGGTCGCGCGCGCTCTGGGACATCCACGCGGGACTCGGGCGCACCACGGCCGACCGGATCATCCTGTCGGCCCAGTACCACTTCAACCCGTCCACCACGTTCCGCGACGCGGCGCTCGAGGTCATCGAAGCGGCTCGGTCCATCGGCGGGACGTCGGCGGCCGGCGTGGCGCGGGCGGCGTTCGAGGAGCGGGGGATCCTCTAGAGCAGCTCGACCAGCGCGTGGACGGTCGCGGCGAGGCCCGCCGCGGCCAGGAGCACGGCGGCAACCGGCAGCCGCGCGCGAACGGCGGTGCCCAGGCCGATGCACGCGAGCCCGACGAGGAGCTCGATCACGCTCGTCAGGGTCGACGCCACGGCGCGGCAAGGCTACCGGCTACCCTGTGGCGCCATGGATGTCGCGATCGTGGGCGGAACGGGGGCCGAGGGGTTCGGGCTCGCGCTCCGGTTGTCGGGCGCCGGGCATCACGTGACGATCGGCTCGCGAGCGGCCGAGAAGGCCGCGGCAAGCGTCGAGGAGGCGAAGGGGATCCTCGGAGCCGATGCGCCGGTCGACGGGGCGGTGAACGCCGATTCGGTCGCAGGCAGGGCGGTCGTGTTCGTGACCGTCCCGTTCGCCGGCCAGGCGATGATCTACGAGGCGATCAAGGACGCGGTGGGCGCGGAGGCAGTGGTGTGCGACTGCACGAGCCCGCTGATGGCGGCGGTCGGCGGCCGAGCCAGCCACGTCCTGCGGCCGTGGCACGGCTCGGCGGCCGAGTTCGCCAAGACGCTGCTCCCTCGTGGAACGCGGCTGGTCGCAGCGTTCCACACGATCGCCGCCGACGGGCTCCGCGAGATCGCGGAGCCCGTCGAGTCCGACGCGTTCGTCATGGGCGACGACGCGGACGCGAAAGCCGTCGTCGGCTCGTTGATCGCCGACATCCCCGGGATGCGCTGGGTGGACTGCGGTGGTCTCCAGATGGCTCGGATCGCGGAGGCCATGACGCCGCTGCTGATCTCCATCAACGGCCGGTACAAGATCCACGATTCGGGGTTCCGCCTCACCGGTCGTGATGACTGGGGCGATCCGCGCGGATGACGTGCCCCGGATCCTCGATCCGGATCGATGACTGCTCGCTGTGGGTCGTCGAGCGGGGACCCGCCGACGGGTTCCCGCTGGTCGTCCTGCACGGCGGCCCGGGGCTCGATCACCACGAGTTCGGCGACTACCTCGATCCGCTCTGCGAGCAGGGGGTCCGGCTGCTCCTGGTGGATCAGCGCTCGCAGGGACGGTCGGAGCCGACGCGGGCGATCACGTGGACGCTCGAACGGATGGGGCAGGACGTGATCATGCTCGCGCTCGCGTTGCGGCTCGGCCCGTACGCCGTGCTCGGCCACTCCTATGGTGCCTTCGTCGCGCTGCAGAACGCGGTCGACTACCCCGGGCAGGCGGCCGGGACGATCGTCAGCGGCGGGGTCTCCTCCGTCCGTTCCCTGGAAGGCATCGGCGCGGCCCTCGAGACGTTCGAACCCGCCGAGCTGCGCGAGCAGGTTGCCGCATCCTGGGAGCGCGAGTCCCGCGCCGCGACCTCCGACGACGTCGCCCGGCTCCTCCACGACCAGATGCCGTTCCATTTCCGCGACCCGCGCGATCCCAGGATCGACGAGTACGAGCAACGGTCGTCGGGCGGTGTCTACTCGGTCGACGTGCTTCGCTCCTTCGCGACGGCGTCCTACGGCGGGATCGAGGTCGAGGATCGGCTCGCGGACGTGACCCAGCCCGTGCTCATCCTGGCGGGGCGGCACGACCGCGCCTGCCCGGTCGAAGCATCCGAGCGGATGGCGGAGCTCCTCCCGCGAGCCCGGCTGCGTGTGTTCGACGACAGCGCCCACATGACGTTCGTCGAGGAGCCCGCGGCCTATCTGGACGCCGTGGCTGCGTTCCTGGCGAGCGTTCGCTGATCGACGCTGCGACGTCGGTCCGGTTGATAGGGTGCCGCCTCTCCCGGGTTGGAGCGTGATACATGCTTGATGCCGACAGCGCCGTCAACGTTCGAGATCTGGTCAAGACCTTCGGCGACGTCACCGCGCTCGCCGGCTTCCACCTGGAGGTCGCGACCGGGACGATCCACGGTCTCGTCGGGCCGAACGGCGCCGGCAAGACGACGCTCCTGCGCGTGCTGTTCGGGCTGGTGACCCCCGACGCCGGCTCGATCACGCTCCTCGGTCGCGAGTGGGAGGCCGACGAGCGCACGACGATGGCCGGGGTCGGCGGGTTCGTCGAGGATCCGCGGTTCTACCCCTACCTGTCCGCACGCCGCAACCTGGAGCTCCTGGCCGAGCTGGATGGCGCCGCGCCGGATCGGATCGACCGGTCGCTCGAGGCCGTGCGGCTGGCGGACCGCGCGGACCGCAAGGTGGGCGGCTTCTCCTCCGGGATGCGGCAGCGGCTGGGCCTGGCGGCGTCGCTCCTCCGATCGCCACGGCTCCTCCTGCTCGACGAGCCGACCGTGGGACTGGATCCGACCGGGGCTCGTGAGGTGGAGGCGCTCGTCAAGGGTCTTGCGGGCGAAGGCGTCACGGTCCTCATCAGCAGCCACAACATGCCCGAGCTCGACGGGGTGTGCGACGGCGTGACCGTGATGAAGGAGGGCGGGTCCGTCTGGCACGGCACGATGGACCGGCTCCGATCCGAGTCGCCGGCGCCGGCGCATCGCTTGTGGACCAACGACGACCATCGGGCGATGGAGATCGCCAGCGCCGATCCCGCCGTCACCGTCGTTCCCGAACCGGAGGGTGGGCTGACCGTTCACGCGGGTCGCGACTCCCTCGACGCGTTCGTCGTCGCGCTCGGACGGGCGGGCGTCGCGGTCCGGCGCTTGGAGCTCTCGATGACGGCGCTCGAGTCGATGTTCTTCGCACTGACGGGCGCTCGGAGCGAGCCTCCCGCGACCGGCGAGCGGCCCGATCGGATCGAGGTGATCTCGTGAGCGTCTCGGTGGAGGGGACCGCACCGGTGCCGGCCTCGCGACGGCGGGGGAGCGGGATCCGGGCCGTGTATCGGGTCGAGCTCGCCAAGATCGCCTCGCAGCTGCTCCCGCGGGCCGCCGTCGTGGCGTGCCTCGTGGGACCGCTGGCCTTCGCGGTCTTCATCAACACGCAATCCTCCGTCCCGGCCGACTCGCTCTTCGGTCGATGGGTCCATTCATCGGGGTTCGCGATCCCCCTCGTCGTGCTCGGGTTCGCCGGGATCGCGGGGTTCCCGCTGCTCGCCGGCGTGGTGGCGGGCGACATCTTCGCGAGCGAGGACCGGCAGGCGACGTGGAAGACGGTGCTGACGCGGTCCTGTTCCCGCGGTGACGTCTTCTGGGGCAAGGTGCTGGCGGCGTCGACGTTCTCGACGGCGATCGTCGCGTTGCTGGCGGTGACGAGCACGCTCGCCGGGGTCCTGGTCGTGGGGAGGGAACCGTTGATCAGCCTCTCCGGCGAGCTCCTCGCTCCGGGCCGTGCTTCGGTGCTCGTGCTGGAGAGTTTCGGCATCGCCCTGATCCCGACGCTCGCCTTCACGTGTCTGGGGATCCTGTTCTCGGTCACGACGAGGAACAGCATGGCCGGCGTGCTCGGTCCACCGGTGGTCGGGCTCATCATGGTGGTCCTGGCCCTGCTGGGGAGCGGCGTCATCGTCCGGTCCGTGCTCCTCACGACGCCGTTCGAAGCCTGGCACGGCCTCTTGGTCGAACCGGAACGGCTCGCGCCTCTCTGGATCGGGCTCCTCGTCTGCGTGGCCTACGGGTTCCTGTGTCTGGACGCCGCGAGGCGGTCGTTCCGCCGGAGGGACTTCGCCGGGGATGCTCGGCCGGCGCTCAGCTGGTCCGGGCTGACCGGCGGCGTCCTCGTCGGCGTCGCGATCACGGGTCTGCTGGTCCTAGGCTCCGTGCTCGACCGCACCTGGATCACGTCGCAGCGAGTCGAGGGCGCGGTCGCGGCGACCTTCGCGAACCTCGTCGTCGTGCAGCAGGGGATGCTCGGACACCAGGAGGATGAGGGATCCCTTAGGGTGTTCCCCGTCTGCAAGCGGGAGAGCGTGATCACCGGTCCCAGCACGGGGGCGGGAGATGACTGGGCGTGTCTGCTGTACGTCTCCGGTCCGAACGTCGGGCGACTCCAGGTCGACTACGCGATGACCGTTCGGCCCAACGGTTGCTACACCGCCGAAGGTCAGCGTTCCGTGATCGGCCCACTGCACATCGAGACGGCAGATGGATCCGTCGAGGTGAACCCCTTGTATGCCTTCGACGGCTGCATGATCGCTCCGTGAGCCGATCGACATCCGCATGCGCGCGCTACGGTTCGTAGCGGTCGGCGCCCTGATCGCGGCGGGGATCGCCGCCCGCCTGACGACCAGTACACCGGCACCCACGGCGAACGTCGACATCGAGAGCAGGCCCCGCGCAGCCGCGTGCCCGATGCCGGCGCGCTGCATCGCCGTCGGGCTCATGGGAACCGCCTACGGCCTGTACGTCCCCTTCGGAGCAGGGTTCACCGATGGTGATTGGACGCTGTCACCGCCCGACGCACCCTCGCCCGTCGTCGAGAGCGGCCTCCTGTCCGTGTCGTGTGCGGCGGCCGGCTCCTGCATGGCGGTCGGTCGCGAGGAGGTGCCGGCCCCGTATCTCGGCGCCCGGTCCGCGGGGGGCCGGCCCCTGATCCAGTCGTGGGACGGATCGACCTGGGTCCGTCGATCCGGCCCGATCCCGCCCGGAACCCGGGATGCCGGGCTGAACGGAGTGTCGTGCGTCTCGTCGGTCTGCGTCGCGGTCGGCCAGTACGGGCGAAGATCCGGCCACGACCGGGTCCTGGCGATGTCGTGGGATGGAGCCCACTGGACCCTCCAGCTGCCGCCGCGCCATCGGTATCAGGACGACGCCGCGCTCGAGGACATCGCGTGCCTGTCGCCGACCTCGTGCATCGCGGTCGGGCGGTTCGGCTTCGAGCTCCAGGAGCTGTTCACCGGGGTCGCTCCCCTGATCGAACGGTGGGACGGGAGGACGTGGCACCTCGAGGTCTCCGCGAACGTGCGGGGCTCGCTCGACACCGAGCTCAACGCGATCGCGTGCCCGACGTCGAGTCGATGCGTGGCGGTCGGCTTCCAACGCCACGCTGGCGGCATCCTCTCGACGTTCGCCGAGATCCGAAACGGGAGCCGTTGGAAGGTGCTCCCGACGCCCAACCCCGAAGGCTCGCCCGATGCCGAGCTCGCGGATGTGGCCTGTCC